>NZ_AHBC01000044.1:0-27726 GCF_000236625.2 Halomonas sp. GFAJ-1 | reverse complement strand
AGGGCTAAACGTTCGCCTGGATAATGATTAGTCTACTCCTTTACCTGTTAATCTCCCTACTACAAGATTCTGCTATGAAAACCTAGCAAGTCCGTGCTTTTTTTGAAAAAAATTGTTGACCAACGAGGTTTGTCGATTAAATGCAAATTTCCGCATATTCATATTTGTACAACTAATGGTAGATTTTGTACTAGTTTTTGGTTTTTAATGCTTTTATATGTTTACCTATGCTAACCCTCGTCGTTCAAGCTAAAAGGCGCCAACAACTATGACTTCCACTAATTCCCCCGCTGGGCTACAGGAATCGGCATCGTCTGCTCTCTTCCCCCGCTCTGTGATGCTTGCGGGTAAAGACCCTGAAGCCACACGCCGAGAGATTGAAGCCTGTTTTACCGCGACGTTTGACCGCTACGAGTCGCTTTTTAGCACGCTGGTGAATGAGGAGGCGTACGTTCGTAAGTCCATCCCGCTTAGGCACCCGCTAATTTTCTATATTGGGCATACCGCGACGTTTTTCATCAACAAGCTGGTGCTGGCGAAACTTCTGCCGGCGCGCATCGACCCGAATATGGAGTCTATTTTCGCGGTTGGCGTCGATGAGATGAGCTGGGACGACCTGAATGATGATCACTATGAGTGGCCGTCGGTCAGTGAGGTGATGGCGTATCGCGCCAAGGTTCGTGCGGCGGTACTCACCTTGATCCGCGAGTTACCGCTGTCGCTACCCGTCGATTGGCAAAGCCCGTTCTGGCCCATCGTCATGGGTATTGAGCACGAGCGGATTCATTTGGAAACTTCGTCGGTGTTGATTCGCCAGCAGCTGCTTGAGCTAGTGACACCGCAACCTGAGTGGGCACCTATCCGTACGACCGGTGAGCCGCCGGAAAATAGCCTAATCACGGTACCGAAAGGGGAGGTGACGTTAGGTAAATCCTTCGATGATCCTTTCTACGGCTGGGACAACGAGTACGGCCATCACCACAGCGACGTTGAAGAGTTCAAGGCGAGCCAGTTTCTGGTCAGCAACAGTGAGTTTCTTGAGTTTGTTGAGGCCGGTGGCTACCTCACCGACACGTTCTGGTCGGAAGAGGGGTTGGGCTGGCGAAACTTTGCCAAGGCAACGCATCCGACGTTTTGGGTGTGGAAAAACGAGTGGTTTTTGCGCTTGATGACCGAAGAGGTCGAAATGCCTTGGGACTGGCCGGTGGAGGTCAACTTCCACGAGGCCAAAGCGTTCTGTAACTGGAAAAGCGCGCAGACCGGCCAGTCGGTACGTATGCCAACAGAAGATGAATGGCATCGCCTGGTGGAGGCGGCGGGTGTTTCTGAGCTTGCAAGCGATATGCCTGCCAACGCCAACCTGCATTTAGATCACGGCGCGTCTTCATGCCCAGTGACCCGCTTCCAGCACGGCCAATGGTTTGATGTGGTGGGCAACGTTTGGCAGTGGGTGGAAACGCCCACCTATCCGTTCCCAGGCTTTGACGTGCATCCGCTGTACGATGATTTCACCACGCCGACGTTCGATAACCAGCATAACCTGATCAAGGGCGGCTCCTGGATCTCCTGTGGTAACGAAACGCGGCTCAGCGCCCGCTATGCGTTTCGCCGTCACTTCTTCCAGCATGCGGGCTTCCGCTATGTGGTGTCGGATGCTGAAGTCAAAATGCCCAGCGCCTATTACGAAAGCGATGCCCGCATGGCTGAGTACGCGGAATTCCATTACGGCGATGAGTGGTTTGGCGTTGCCAACTTCCCGCAGGCATTAGCCAACCGGGCACTGGCGAGCGTAGCGGGCAAGCAGAAAAAGCGTGCCCTGGATCTGGGCTGTGCCAGCGGGCGTTCCAGCTTTGAGCTGGCCCGTGAGTTTGAGCATGTTGACGGGGTGGATTTTTCGGCCAACTTTATTCGCCAAGGCGTGGAAATGGCTGAGCAGAAAGTGCTGCGCTATACCCGGGTTGAAGAGGGCGAGCTGGTTAGCTATCAGGAGCGCACCTTGGCGAGCCTGGGGCTGGAAGAGGCGGCGAGCCGGGTTAGCTTCCACCAGGGCGATGCCTGCAACCTCAAACCGCAGTTTAGCCATTACGACTTAGTGCTGGCGGCCAACCTGATCGACCGGCTTTATAAGCCGGCGCAGTTTTTGCGAACCATTCACGAGCGCATCAACGCGGGCGGTATTTTGATGATCGCCTCGCCCTATACCTGGCTGGAAGAGTACACGCCGAAGGAGGAGTGGATTGGTGGCTTCAAGCGAGACGGGGAGAATGTCACTACCCTGGATGGCTTAAAGGCGCTGTTGGAACCTCACTTCCAGATGATCAGCGAGCCTGAAAAGGTGCCCTTTGTGATCCGCGAGACCATGCATAAATATCAGCACAGCCTCTCGGAAGTCACCTTGTGGGAGCGGCGCTCCTAAAGCACCTGATGGGCTTCTAGCCCACCAGACCCGCAATAGCCCGGTTAATCGACGCGTGTTCGGTTAACCGGGCAAACAAGCCTTCGTCCGCCTCGCCGTTAATCAACCCCAGCAACACCCCTAACACCGCCCCCCGGTGAACGTTGTCACCGCCTACTTCGGCGTTGACCTGTAAGGCTTTTAACGGGTTTTTGTGATGTTTGCAGGCCAAGTAGAGCACGGCAGGCCAGGCGTCGGTGATGTAACAGGCGGTGGATAACACACTGCCTACCACCTCACGTTCGGTGTATTGGCTTTCCACCAGCTTTGTCAGCTCAAGCTTTGATAGTCCTCGGGTTGCCTTGAGCAGAGTGTCTTCTACCGCATCGACATCGCCTCTAAACAACAGGCTGTCGATCAGTTCTACATAGGCGTCACACACGTCCGCTAGAAAAGCGTCCGGGTGGGTCAGGGCCAGGTGCTGGCGGCACAGCTTGCGGGTGTCTGCCAGTGACGTACCCTTCAGGCGTTCGCTAATCGCCAGCGGCGCAATGGTCACCAAGCCACCAATCGAAGGCGTATCGTGGGTCACGGCGCCACACTGCTTGGGAGGCAGCCCCTTTTCCAGATTGGCGAAAAAACCACGATGGTAGGATTCGGCGTAGGTGTCCGGGTGGGCGGGGGGCTCCGCCGTCATGAGCTGGATATAAGCCTTCAAGAAGGCGTCGCTATCATAATGTTGATCTGGCCCTGCCAGGGTGCGCATTAGGGTTAGCGCGCAGTGGGCGT
This sequence comes from Halomonas sp. GFAJ-1, assembly GCF_000236625.2. Lineage (NCBI taxonomy): Bacteria > Pseudomonadati > Pseudomonadota > Gammaproteobacteria > Oceanospirillales > Halomonadaceae > Halomonas > Halomonas sp. GFAJ-1. The sequence goes on along the minus strand of NZ_AHBC01000044.1, from coordinate 24,542 downwards.
TGAGCGTGTTATCACCGGGCTGCATGCCCTGGTGGTAGTGCACATTGGGTCGATTCCAGTAGGCCTGCTTGCTTTTCAAAATAACATCGCCGACAACCTCTGGCTGTTGGTTGCCTGCACGCTTGCGGCCGCCGCCGCTGGTGGAGTGCATCGACATAATCGATGACGGGTGAAACGCAGGCGGCGCCTCAAACGTGTTGATCCCCTCAGGAAACGCGCGGTCGATGTCGTGCACGTTGTAGAACCAGTGCACGGGCATGGCCAGTGCATCGCCGATAAACAGGTTTTTAAGCGCGGCGGTCGCTCTTGCGTGCGCGGTGTGGGTCATAGTCGTCATCTCTACTCTTGGAAATCGTTTGCGGTGAACGTCACGTTGAGCGGGGAGTCTTCCGTTGGCCAGCGTCCTGCCTGAACGGTCTCACCGTTTTGTTCTTGGACTACATAGCTTTGCTGGCCGTGGTGACGAAGCGAGGCGGCAAGCTGGCGGATGGCCTCGGCATCGTTGCCGCTTAGCAAGCCGATTTGTGTGCCTGGCGCCATCCAAAAGCGGGCTTCTCCTGCGCTTGCTAATGGCTGTGACAGCGCGGGCAGTGAGTTACGCTGATACCAGTCATTCACTGCTTCTGTAATACCCATCACTAACAGCGGTGGCTGCGTCTCATCCTGCAGGTTAACCGGCGTGGTAAGCGCTTCGGCGTCTCGCCCCAGCACCTGTCGTGCCAAGGGGAAAAGAGCGTCATCCAGAGCGAGCACCCGTGTCGTTGGGTCAAGCATCAGCTGGCGCAGAATGGCCGGCGTTGGGCCAGGGTGGCGCAGTAGGTCGGCGCCTGGATCTACCTCAAGCGATAGGGGGCGAGATGCCAGGTGTAGTTCGAAGGTTTGCTGTGCGTCTTGCATCGGTTGGCGCATGTTAACGGGCCCCTCTTCGGTGGTGACCAGCAACGGCACCTCCAGCGGCCAAGGCGCGTGTTGGCCGCGCTGGATCAGCGTGCCGCTGATCCGGTAGCCGTCTTCGTGGGCTTGGGTTTTTATGGACGCTACGTGCAGCGTGGGGCGGCCTGGCTGGTAGATCCACGGCATGATAAAGGCGTCTTGTGATTCGCCAGAGGCCATGCTGAAAGCATCAATGAGCGCCTGCCAGTCAGCGGTACGGTGCATCCACTGATCGGCAAAATGACGGAGACCGAGGTCAAACGCCTCGTCACCAATGCGCTGGCGCAGCATGTGGAAGAGCATCGCGCCGTGCTGGTAGCCGATCAGGCGACCTGCGGGGTCGGGGCCTCCGCGAAAATCCAATAAGGCGGTTTCCTGGCGGCTGGGGAGGGCGGCTAGGTCGGCCAGCCAGAGGCGGCGTATGTCGTCATCGTCACCACGCTGCTCCGCCAAGGCGTAATCGGCAAGGTACGTGGTCAGCGCCTCGGCCCAGTTGCCGCTCGGGTAGTCGACATTGACCCCCGCTCCCCACCAAGCGTGCATTAATTCGTGAGGCAACGAAGTGTGAGGAATAAAGGGCAAGGGGATAACGCGCTCGCCCAGCAGCGTAAAACCAGGAAAGGCGAGACCTATAGGCGCGGGAGACGCGGCGATGGAAAAGCTTGTATAGGGCAGCGGCCCCAGGCGTGCTTGAAAGAGCGCCAACTGTTCGGCGGCGTGTTGCAAATACGTCTCGCCAAAGGCGGCATCCAGCGCCTCAGGAAAGAGCGTGCGCAGCTGCACGCCTTCACTCTCATGCTGGCGAAGCCGCCAGGGGCCGGACGCAATCTCTACCTCACGGGTGTTCGGGTGATAGAAGCGTGCCACATAGGGGGCGCTGTCGGCGTGCTGTTCCTCTACCAGCGAGCCGGTGGCAACGGCGAGCTGCCCGTCTGGCACGCTAACGGTTAACCATAGGGGCATGGCGTAGTCGTTAAGGTGTGGGTACCAGTCCGCGCGGGTGGGTAGCAAACTGCCTTCGGCTGATACTTGGTGACGGCTGCCGCTATCGGCCTGTGGCAGCGTACCCTCCCAGCGAAGCGTCACAGGCGTAGTGCTGTCTGCCGCACCGGCATCCAGCGGTAGATGCCAGCGCCCATCTGCCTCTTGGGTCACCGCCAGCTCGTTATCGCCATGCGTTGCCGAGGTGATCGTTAGGCCTTCTAGCAAGCGAAAACGGCGTTCTGTTGCGAGAGGTTGGCTTAGCTCGCCTTGCAGCGAGCGCGTGGAAGGGTCGAACTGGATGATCAGGGTGCGGTCAGCAGGGTGCTCTGACGGCGACCCCCAGGCAAAACCCGTTGCCAACAGCCATAACAAAGTGCTCACGCTTACTCGACGCAGTAAGCCGCAGTGATGAACAGACAACATCAGGCACCCCAAGGCAGAAGTTGAATGGATACATTACCGCGAGCATCAAGGTATATAAAGGATGTATAAGAAATGTTCGGAATGGCGGGTGCTATGCACGCATGCGAAACTGCCCATGACAAACGCCATAGAGGCCAAATAACAGTCGATACTCAAAGGGAGCAACGCAATGAGGTCACGCCAAAAATACATAGGCTTTGCGGCAATCGCGCTGCTAATAGCAGCGCTTGTGAGCGGGTGCCGCGGGCAAGAGCCCGTGGAAGTGCCACTGACTATCCTGGTGAATAACCCTGCTGCCTTCGACGACAAACACATCGTTACCCAGGGCGTAGTGCGGCACTTTGATGATCCCCTTCATTACTGGATTGAGGACGAAGACCTTAATCGCGTTGAGGTCTTTCCACATGAGCAAATAGCGCCGCATTTAGGTGGCGCTGTGACGGTAGAAGGCCAGTTTCACTTCTCACCAAAGGAAGGGCGGCGGCTAATCCTTACGCGAGTAGACGTTGATGACTGCCTCACGTGCTAATAACCCCGAGTAAAATCATTACGCCTGGAATCCAGCCAGTAAAGATGGCGCAAAAGATGGTATAGGTCGCGACAGGACGTTGAATGGGCTTCGCCAGTGCCAGCAGATAAAAGAAGCTGAGCCATAAAAGCGACCATGCAAACCAGTTCACCGTATTCCACAGTTTGAAACTGGTTGCGAAGCTGGAGATGGAGTGCACGCCAATCACTGCGGCGGTAATGCTGACAAAAAGGCAGAACCAGCCTAGCCCTCTGCCGTCAGATTTTAGCCACTGGTTGGCACCTACCCACAGATACGTGATTGAAAATAAGAGCGTAAAAGCCCCTGCGCTAACCTCAATCGTGTTGCTGGGGTCTTTGAAGATTAAGTGCGTGGCGATAATAAAGCTGAGCAACCCAACCAGTACGTTGATGATGGATACTTCGTGGTTACTGATTTTTCCCAGGAGCCAGATACCATTTATAAACAAAACAGCGCCCACATATAGCAATGTAAGACCCAGGATCATGCTGACTTGCTCCAGATGTTTAGTTTTAATGAAGCCACGTGATCGCTCACGTGACTTTTTCTTTAGTGGTGTTGTGCTTTTGGCACGTCGTTAATAAATAGCGTTAGTGGGCGTGGCTAGCGTGCGATGTTAGCAGCGGTAACTCTTCATTGAGCTTAAACCGAGCGACAATAGACGTTAGGCGCTCAGCTTCGTGCTGAAGCTCAATGGCGGCCGAACTGGCTTGTTCGACCATCGCTGCATTTTGCTGATTGGTTTGATCCATATCGTTAGCGGCGACATTAACTTCTCTAATTCCCGCGCGTTGCTCTTCGGTGGCGACCGATATCTCATCCATTAACGTGGTGACTTGAGTGACGGAAGCCATAATTTTGGCCATGGTTTCGCCTGCTTTATCCGCTTGTTGCGTGCCGGCTTCTACCATATCCACCGATGTTTCAATCAGTTTACGAATATCCGTTGAGGCGCTCGCACTGCGGGTCGCTAGCTGACGTACTTCGCTGGCGACGACGGCAAAACCGCGACCATGCTCCCCGGCGCGAGCCGCCTCAACGGACGCATTGAGCGCCAGAATATTGGTCTGGAAAGCAATCGAGTCAATCAGCTTGATGATGTCGGTGATTTTCTGCGAGCTTTCGCGGATGTTGTGCATGTGGCTGATGACCTCATTGACCACGCTGCCGCCTTGTTCTGCGCTATGGGCGGCATCACGAGCCACTTGTCGTGCTTGGGTGGTGTTTTCGCTATTGCGCTCCATCGTCGAGGTCATCTCTTCGATGCTGGAAGCGGTTTCGGTTAACGACGCAGACTGCCGTTCAGTGCGTGCGGCAAGGTCTTGGTTACTTTTGGCGATTTCCTGGGCACTGGTAAAGACTTCGCTACTGCTTTCCCGAACGGTCGTCACGGTACCGAGCAAGCTTTGCTGCATGTGACGTAGAGCAGCGAAAAGAACGCCGATCTCATTACGACCGCGCGTTTCCACGTCTCTGGAAAGGTCGCCTTCCGCCATGCTTTGAAAATGGTCGGTAATACGGTGCATCGGTCGTATCAGATTAGCGCCTACACCCCAGTAAACCACCACGGTAACCATCAGCGCGATGATGAAGACGGTGATGATAGTCATAGTGGAAAGACTGATAACCGAGTCAAAATTCGCCAGCCGTTCGTTACCTTCTTCTTCTACCCGATGAAAAAAGCCGATGGCATCTTGATAGAAAGCGCTATAAGCCTGGTAAGCGGCATCACGCTGTTCGCGGTAAGCCGTCGCATCGCCTTGCTGCAGTGCAGTGACTTGCCGTAAAAGGTGCTCTTCCAGCAGCGCATCGAAGCTTACGGCGATAGGCGCAATGACCGTCTCGTGGGCAGGGTTGGCGGGGAGCTTAAGGAAGTTTGAAAACACTTCTTGGGCCGTATTGAGCGAGCTACGCAGCTCAGCAGCGCGCTGTTGCCTCTCTTCAGCGCCCAGTGCTGTTTGCGGCTCAACTAACTCTTCATAGAGGCGTGCCATGCCCAGGCGTGCGCTTTGTAGCGTAGAGTTAGTTCGGTTGAGGCTAGACTGCTGGTTAACATTGACATTAGTGAGCTGCTCAAGGCTTTGTTGGCTGTGGTTGACGGCATAAAGCCCTGTGCCGCTAAGCACAAGCAGCATAAGCAAGAAAGAGAGTAGCACCAGCGTCCAGCTCATTCTTAACGTCATATTATCTAGTAAACGCATCGGTATTCCTAAGTTGAGCCGTAGGAGGATGACCATAAACGCAAAATAGAACTGCCGACGAGTGCAGCAGTTCTATTGCATAAGTTTTGTTGCGCACTTATGGGCGATTACAGGCAGTGATTAAGTCGTCATAACCTTTTGTTACCCAGGATTTGTGTCACGTTACTTAATCGGCGCTGCTGTTATTTGGGGAGAGCTTTTGGCTCAGTTTGGTGCTTTCCGCTTTAGCCGCTTCTGCTTCTGCTTCTGCATCCGCTTTGGCAATGGCTTCTCGCTCCTTGGCTTCGTCTGAAAGAGACTTCTTGGGCAGTACGATATTGAGTGTGAAGGCCGTGATGGCTGCTACCACAATAGGGGCGCCGCCAATCAGGTCTCTTACTACTTCCGGGAACTGCTCAATAGCGGCGGGAACAGCAGAGATCCCTAGGCTTAGTGCCAGAGAGAGGCCCACGATGGTCATGTTGCGCGCGGACATTTCATCTTTGACCAGTAGCTGAATGCCGGTCATGGTGATCATGCCGAAGACGGTAATCGTTGCACCACCCAGCACAGGGAAGGGAATGGTGGTGATGATAGCGCCAAACTTCGGGCTAAGGCCGGCCACAATCATGAAGATGCCGGTGAGTGCCAAAACGTAACGGCTAATCACCTTGGTCATCGCAACAATACCCACGTTTTGGCTAAACGTAGAGGTGGGTAACGCGCCAAAGAAAGCGCTGACGGTGGTGGTTAGACCATTACCCAATAAGCCGCCGGTTAACTCTTTGGTTTTAAGCTCGCGGTTCATGCCCGCGACAGACGTTGCTGACAGGTCGCCGATGGTTTGGACGGAGTTAATGATGCAGATGACAACCATGGAGGCGATAGCAGCGGTGTGAAACTCTATCTCGAAAGGCATCACTTTGGGTACCGCGCCCCAGGAAGCGTTCCTAACATTCTCAAAGCTGACCATGCCCATAGAGAGCGAGAGTAAATAGCCCACCACGATACCCACGATGATGGCAGAAAGCTTCACCACGCCTTTACCGAACTGAGCAGCAATCAATACGGTAAGTAACGTGACTATCGCTACGAACCAGTTGGAAAGGTCGCCAAAATTGGGAGCGTTCACGTTACCGCTGCCCGCCATGTAGCGGATGGCAATATCGTAAAGCGAAAGGCCGATAACTAATACCACGGTTCCAGCAACAACGGGCGGAAAGAGGTGGCGAATGTACTGGATGAAATAACCCACTACGACCATGGTCATGCCGCCAATCAGCTGCGCGCCAAGAATCCCTTCAATACCGTACTGAGCGCCTACGGCGACTAACGTTGGTACGTAGGCAAACCCCACGCCGAAAATTGCTGGCAAGCGGGCACCAAATTTCCACACACCGAAAAGGTGAAAAACGGTACAGACCCCAGAAGCCAGTACGGCAATCTGAATAAGTAGCAGCCGTTCATCTATGCTTGCACCCACGACACCCGCAACAATGATAGGAGGCGTGATTACACCGGCAACCATCGCCAGAAGATGCTGAAGCGATAGGGGAAGGGCCTTCAGAAATGGCGGTTTTCCATAGAAATCAAAGAGCGAGGTGTTGCGCTTGGGCGGTTGATGCTGCTGTCCGGAAGAGGATGAGGCTTCATTCATAGCGGCTTCTCCTTTGTTTTTGTATTCAATAGTGATGAGCTACTGTGCTTATTATTGGACAGTACTGTACACAAAAAACTATTCATCAATAAACACTTTTTGATAAATATATGCGTGCTTTTTGCTAGCCAAATGATGTCGACAATAATTCTCAGGGGTCATTAATTTTAGCGCTGGATCGGCCCGGGCGGCTCAAAGGGACGCGATTTACGCAGATCACCATCGACCGATTTAACTGTTGAGAAATAGTTGCGCGCCGCCGGATGAGGTGCAGAAGCGCTATAACGACCCGATTTGGTAGGGAAAAATAAAATGTATACAAAAAATCTTTGAAATGTTGCGATTTATTATATAAAAATGTTGTCAGTATGTTCTGGGGTACTAAGCTTCTTTTATCCCCACTCTGCTTTAGACACTCTGCCGCCCACAGCGGCTTCGTTAGACAGCCTCAGGAGAAACTGATGGGACGCCTTACGACACACGTACTAGATACCGCTCAGGGACAGCCTGGAGAAGGTATCAAAATCGAGGTTTACCGTTTAGGAGGCGGGCTTCGCCAGCTTCTTAAGACCGTTGAGACGAATGATGATGGCCGTTGTGATTCGCCGATACTGGAAGGCAGTGAGCTGGTTACAGGTGAGTATGAGCTGGTGTTTCATGCTGGCGACTATTTAAAGCGTCAGGGAATAGAGCTGCAAGCACCCAGCTTTCTCGACGTTATCCCGCTGCGTTTCGGGGTGAACGACCCGTCGCAGCACTATCATGTGCCGCTACTGCTTTCACCCTATGCTTACTCGACTTACCGCGGCAGCTGAACACCGTTCGTTTAGAAAATCCCCTAACAATGCTTATATAGCCGCCCTAAAACAATCATACGAGGCGAGGAAACCCCGATGCAGGCCTACCTAGTTGAATTTGCAAACTTTATGCTGCGCTGGCTGCACGTCATCGCTGCAATCGCCTGGATAGGCGAGTCTATCTACTTTGTAATGCTGGATAACGGTCTGAGGAAGCCCAAGGCTGCCGAAGATCGTGAGAAAGGCGTGTTTGGTGAGATGTGGGCCGTACATGGTGGTGGCTTCTACCATAACCAAAAGTACGCCACGGCGCCGGCCAAACTGCCGGATGACTTGCACTGGTCGTTCTGGAAAGCTTACACCACCTGGCTCTCCGGCTTTGCCCTGTTCATTATCTTGTATATGGCGAACCCAAGCTTCTACCTGGTCAACCCCAACGCTAACTGGGAGTGGGCCGCCAATTTGGCTGGCTGGGAAGCAAACCTACTGGCACTAGCATTTTTGTTAGGGGGCTGGGTAGTTTATAACGAGATGTGTAAGCGCATCAGCCCGAACATGGAGCGTGATGGTCTGTTAAGTGTCGGTGTGGCGGTCATGATGGTCGTGGTCGCCTACTTGAGTACCCAGATGTTCTCAGGCCGCGCGGCTTTCCTGCTGACCGGTGCGGTCATGGCCACCGCGATGTCGGCGAACGTCTTCTTTTGGATCATCCCTGGCCAGCGCCGCATGGTAAAAGCGATGAAGGCTGGCGAAGCACCGAACCCACTTGACGGTAAGCGCGGTAAGCAGCGTTCCGTTCATAATACGTACTTTACCCTGCCCGTGGTGCTGCTGATGATCAGCAACCACTACTCGTTTGCTTACACCCATGAGTATGCTTGGGTGCTGATGGTGCTGTTTATCTTTGCGGGTGCGTTGATTCGTCAATACTTCGTCCTCATGCATCAGGGTAAGATACAGCCTGCTTATCCGGCGGTAGGTGTTGCACTGATTGCCGTTGCCTTTTGGGTGGCGATGCCGTCTCAAACAGCCTCTTCTAGCGCGCAACAAATAGAGGGTGATGGTCCAGATATCACCGAGGTAACGGCGCTGATTAACCAGCACTGTGTAGCCTGCCATGCGCAGTCACCCACGCAGCCTGGCTTCTCAGCCCCACCTGCCGGAGTAATGTATGACAGTGTGGAGCAAATCCTGCTGCAGAAAGAGCGCACGCAGCAAGTGGTGCAGAGTGGCTACATGCCGCTGGGCAACATGACCAATATGACGGACGAAGAGCGGGCGGTGATTCAAGCCTGGTCGGAGTAGTCATCTGATGTAATGTGTTGCTGTAGCGACGCCCACAGCCTGCCGTATGGCGGACTGTGGGCTTTTTTATGGGCTGTTTTTACGAGCTGCTTTTACGATTATGCTTCGTGCGATGAAAGTCATTCCTGAATACGTATACAATAGTGGTTAGATTAGGCATACAAGGTGTATCTATCGTGGAGCAAGAAGTGAGTTTCAGTGGCATAAAGAAGCCGAATTCCAAACGCTTAGGTAAAAACGGAGATGGCGCCGAGCGCCACGAGGTTATCTATCAGGCGATTAGCGATGCGATTATCAAGCAGCAGCTCCACCCGGGCGCCAGGTTGCGCGAAGACGCTTTAACGGAAGTGTTTAATGTCAGCCGAACGGGGATACGCAAAATTTTGCAGCGTTTGGCGATGGAGCAGCTGGTGACGATTACTCCGAGACGCGGGGCTAGCGTGACGCGGCCCACGGCCGCAGAAGCGCGCGATGTATTTGCAGCCCGCAAGATGGTGGAGTGCGGTTTGATGCCTGAGACAGCGCTGCATATTACGCCACAAGATGTACTTGAACTGCGCGACATGGCCAAGCGAGAGCATAAAGCACTGAGAGCCGGTGAGCAGAGTACCGCGATCAAACTGTCAGCCGCCTTTCATGAGCGCTTGGCGCAACTGTCGGGTAATGCCACCTTGGCCGCCTTCGTTAGCCAGCTCTGTTCGCGCTCCTCCTTAATTCTTGCGGTGTACGGAAGTAAAGGGCACCTGGGCTGTGAATCGCATGACCATGATGACCTGATTGACTATTTAGCCGCAGGCGAGGGTGAAAAAGCCAAAGCGTTTATGCTGCATCATTTGAATGAAATCGAGTCATCGCTCTCTTTTCTAGAGGAGGAGGCGTTTGCCCCCGACCTACACCAAATATTTGGCATAACGTCTTAATAAAATGAGCGTAGCAGTGGTGAATAATAGCGGCGGTGAAGGAGGTTCAGCTAAGCACTTGCGCTAAATATGAGTACAGTTTATCTTGTTGTTGTATACAAAAATATTGGTAATGTTCGGGTTTCTTACCGGCATGCTGTCTTCAACAAGGGACTTACATCATGTATTCGCCTGATTACCCTCGTGATCTGGTCGGCTACGGCCGCAATCCTCCTCATGCTAACTGGCCCGGCAAGGCGAAAATTGCCGTTCAATTTGTGCTGAATTATGAAGAGGGTGGAGAGAATTCAGTACTGCACGGTGATGCTGGCTCCGAGCAGTTCCTTTCTGAAATACTGGGCGCTCCTGCCTTCCCAGATCGTCACCTTAGCATGGAGTCGATCTATGAGTACGGTTCGCGCAGCGGTGTGTGGCGCATCTTGCGTGAGTTTGAACGTCGCAATCTGCCCCTGACGGTTTTCGGTGTAGCCATGGCGCTGGAGCGTCACCCCGAGGTTGCCCATGCGTTCAAAGAGCTGGGCCACGAGATCGCCTGCCATGGCTACCGCTGGATTAACTATCAAGAAGTGCCAGAAGCGGTAGAGCGCGAGCATATGCAGCGCGCTATTGAAGTGTTCCAGAACCTTTACGGTGAAAAACCGCTGGGTTGGTATACCGGCCGTGATAGCCCCAATACGCGTCGCTTAGTACTCGATCAAGGCGGCTTCCTGTATGACAGCGACTATTACGGTGATGATCTACCTTTCTGGACGCGGGAGCAGGATAGTCAGGGTGATACCCACACTCATTTAGTGGTGCCTTATACGTTGGACTCCAACGATATGCGCTTCGCCTCTCCACAAGGTTTTAATACCGCAGACCACTTCTTTACGTATCTGCGTGACGCCTTTGATGTCTTATATGCCGAAGGTGATGACGCGCCAAAAATGCTCTCTATTGGCCTGCACTGCCGTTTGATTGGCCGCCCCGGGCGTTTTCGCGCGTTGCAGCGTTTTCTTGACCACATTGAAGCCCATGACCGTGTCTGGGTGACTCGGCGCGTGGATATTGCGCGCCATTGGGCCGAGCACCATCCTGCCCGTTTTGCAGCTCGTTCTGAAGAGAGCAGGTGAGCCATGAGGGTCAAGGACGAGCAGCAGCGGCTGATTCCCGCGCTTGAGCGGGGGCTGATGATTTTGATGGAGTTAAACCGTCATCATCGTGAGATGAGTTTTGGCGAAATCGTTAAGCGCGTCGGTTTTCCCCAGTCAACCACCTACCGAACGGTACAAACGCTAGAGCACATGGGCTTTTTGCGCCATCACCCGGTCACGGGGCTGTACTCATTAGGCGTCAACGTGCTGCGTTTAGGCTTTGAGTACGTGGCGTCGCTGGATGTCGTTCAAGTGGGGCAGCCGGTGATAGAGGCGCTGTGCGAAGTCACCGGTTGCTCAAGTCATATCGCGATTCGCGATGGCCGCGACGCTGTCTATGTCGCGCGGGTGGGGGCAACAAACGCTACCGTCCGCCGCGTGAGTGTTGGCACGCGTTTACCTCTACACCGTACAGGGTTGGGGCGGATGTTATTGGCCGAACTCTCCTATGAAGAGTTTGAGACGCTTTATCCCTCCGGTGAGTTGCTAGACAACAAGCCAGGCACGCCAGCGAATCGTGATGCGTTGTGGGAGCTAGTGCAAGAAGACCGCCGCCGAGGCTATGTCATCGCTGACTCTTATTTTCATTTTGGTATCTCTTCGATTGTCTATCCGCTCTATAACCAAGACGGGGCGATGGAGGGCGTTGTCAGCATTATGGTGCCGGTGCACGAGATTCCCGAAGATGCCCACGGTCAGCTGCAGGAGCGGGTGGCTGAGGCCGCAGCGAATATTTCAAGCATGCTAGGCCACGGTTAAGCCGACTGAGTGGATGCCATAGCAATATATTAATGACAAAAGGAAAGACAATGACCAAGCGCAACTACTACGCTCCGCAAGGGGGGCATCCGGCACAAACACAATTGCTGTCGGACCGCGCCGTATTTACTGAAGCCTACGCAGTGATACCCAAAGGGGTCATGCGCGACATCGTGACCAGCAACCTCCCTTTTTGGGATAAAACGCGCCTGTGGGTGTTGTCACGGCCACTGTCGGGGTTTGCCGAAACGTTCTCCCAATACATTATGGAAGTCTCCCCCGGTGGCGGCAGTGAAAAGCCAGAGCCCGACCCCGCAGCGGAGGGCGTGCTGTTCATCGTTGAAGGGGAGTTAACGCTTACCTTGAAAGGCGAGAAGCACGTGATGCAGCCCGGTGGTTATGCCTTTTTACCCCCGGGTACCCGCTGGGAAGCGCATAACACGTCTGACGCGCCGGTGCGCTTTCACTGGGTGCGCAAAGCCTACGAGCAGGTTGAAGGCATCGAGGTGCCAGCGCCTTTCGTCACCAATGAGAACGATATCGAGCCAACGGCGATGCCGGGCACTGATGAAAAGTGGGTCACCACGCGCTTTGTCGACCCCGCAGACATTCGCCATGACATGCACGTCAATATCGTGACCTTCCAGCCCGGCGCAGTGATTCCCTTCGATGAAACACACGTCATGGAGCATGGGCTTTACGTGCTAGAAGGGAAGGCGGTCTATCACCTGAACCAGAACTGGGTAGAGGTTGAGGCCGGCGACTTTATGTGGCTGCGTGCCTTCTGCCCCCAGGCGTGCTACGCCGGTGGCCCAGGGCCGTTCCGCTATTTACTTTATAAAGACGTTAATCGCCACATGAAATTAGGCGGCGTTGGCCCGCGCTAAGGCGTTAAATAACAGTGCGGTTGATACACACTTAGGAGCCAGCAATGCTGGAATTAAAAGCACAGCCTTTAACACCCGAAGCCTTTGCGCCCTTTGGTGACGTGATTGATACGCGTACGGCGGATTACTTTCCTATCAATGCCGGGCGCACGCGGCGTTATCACGACCTAGCGCGGGTAGAAACCTTGGGTGAAGACGCCCGAGCGCTGATCAATATCTTTGTGAGTCAGCCGGTTGAGATACCCCTGGCGCTAGACTTTCTCGAATGCCACCCGCTCGGCAGCCAAGCCTTTATGCCGCTGTATGAAGAGCGCTTTATCGTGGTGGTGGCGCCCAAGGGCGAAAAGATTGATAGCCAAGATGTTCGCGCGTTTGTGACCGATGGCCATCAAGGCGTTAACTACCACGCCGGTACGTGGCATGCGATTCAATCGGTACTCGAGCGAGAAGGGCGCTTTCTGGTGGTAGACCGCGGCGGGGAAGGGAACAACTGCCTGGAATATCCGCTGGCCATCAAGGTAGAGATCGAATAAGCCCTTGATTTCTTAAACCGCGTTTGTAAACCGCGTATGTAGCGGCACTTATCAATGCAAATTGTATACGGACTGGTAGCGACGCTGCCGGTCCTTTCGGCGTGCCTGACGGTCCCGGCTGGCCGATTTCCTCTTCTTTATTTCTATTTCCCTACTAACGAACCCCTCTAAATTTTTGATTTAGTGTCGGTTTAATCCGGAGTCGATAATTATATGGAAATATTTTCCATGAATTATTGACAGTGATTCGTTGGGCGCATACTTTGGATACAAGAATAAATACTAAAATGAATACAAAAAAATGTTTACAAAAACAGTATTCAATTGTTGAGGAGAAGTTGTAATGGCTAAAATGACAGCTGCAGAAGCCGCCATTCATGTCCTGAAAAAAGAAGGCGTTGATGTCGCCTTTGGTGTTCCGGGCGCCGCGATCAATCCCTTTTACGCAGCAATGCGTAAAGTAGGTGGCGTTGACCACGTGCTGGCTCGGCACGTAGAAGGCGCGTCGCACATGGCTGAAGGGTATACCCGCACCATCGCAGGCAATATTGGGGTATGTATCGGTACGTCAGGTCCTGCGGGCACCGACATGATTACCGGTCTCTATTCCGCCAGCGCCGACTCCATCCCTATTTTATGCATCACGGGTCAAGCACCCCGTGCCAAGATGCATAAAGAAGATTTCCAGGCCGTCGACATTCAGGCAATTGCCGGTCCCGTGACCAAATGGGCCGTGACGGTGATGGAACCTGCCCAAGTGCCGCGGGCGTTCCAGAAAGCCTTCCAGCTGATGCGTTCCAGCCGCCCGGGCCCGGTGCTTATTGATCTGCCGATTGACGTTCAGATGAGTGAAATCGAGTTCGATCCGGACACCTACGAATCGCTTCCGGCCTACAAGCCGTCAGCGTCGCGTGCCCAGATTGAAAAAGCGCTGACGATGCTCAACGAAGCCGAAAAACCGCTGTTGGTAGCGGGTGGCGGCATCATCAATGCGGATGCCTCCGAGCAGCTGGTGGCGTTTGCTGAGCTGACTGGCGTGCCGGTTATTCCGACGCTGATGGGCTGGGGCACGATTCCCGATGACCATCCGTTGATGGCGGGTATGGTGGGCCTACAGACCTCTCATCGCTATGGCAACGCCACCATGCTCGCCTCTGATTTCGTGATGGGTATTGGTAACCGCTGGGCTAACCGCCACACTGGCAATGTTGAAACGTATACCAAAGACAGAAAGTTTGTACACGTTGATGTTGAGCCGACCCAGATAGGGCGTATCTTTGGGCCTGATTACGGCATTGTTTCTGATGCCAAGCTGGCGCTTGAGCTGTTCCTGGAAGTCGCTCGCGAAATGAAGGCTGCCGGTAAGCTTAAGAACCGCAGCGCTTGGGCCGAAGAGTGCCAGGAGCGTAAGCGTACGCTGCTGCGTAAAACCCACTTCGATAACGTGCCGGTGAAGCCCCAGCGTGTTTACGAAGAGATGAACAAAGTATTCGGCAAAAACGCACGCTACATCAGCACGATCGGGTTGTCGCAAATTGCCGGTGCTCAGTTCCTGCACGTCTACAAGCCGCGCCACTGGATCAACTGCGGTCAGGCCGGCCCGTTAGGCTGGACAGTACCCGCCGCGCTAGGGGTTTGCCGCGCAGACCCTACGGCTGAAGTGGTGGGTCTTTCTGGTGATTATGACTTCCAGTTCATGATCGAAGAGCTGGCGGTAGGCGCACAGTTTAATCTGCCCTATATCCATGTGCTGGTGAATAACTCCTACCTTGGCTTGATTCGCCAAGCCCAGCGCGGTTTTGACATGGATTACTGCGTTCAGCTGTCGTTTAAGAATATCAACTACACCGATGAAGAAGCGGCACTCGCTGAGTACGGCGTCGACCATGTGTCGGTTGTTGAAGGGCTGGGCTGTAAAGCACTGCGTGTGTTCAAGCCTGAGGATATTGCCCCCACGCTTGAGAAAGCCCGTGAGCTGATGCGTGAACACCGCGTGCCAGTAGTTGTAGAGATCATCCTTGAGCGTGTGACCAACATCTCAATGGGTACCGATCTTGATGGGGTTAATGAGTTTGAAGAGCTGGCTGAAAACGTTGCCGATGCACCGAGCTCTATTGCTAGCTTGACCTAAAGGATGCCCTGGCCGCGACGTAGTCAACGCCAGGGTTTATCGCCCCTCCCGTTCGCTAGTCCTGCATAACAAGTAAGGAGACCTGCATGTCCAAGTTTGCTGCAAATCTCAGCATGTTGTTCACCGAAGTGGATTTCCTCGATCGTTTTAAAGCCGCTGCCGACGCTGGCTTCAAAGGTGTCGAATACCTTTTTCCCTATGATTACCCGGCAGCGGACATCAAACAGCGCCTGGGCGCCAATGGCCTGAGCCAAGTGCTGTTCAACCTACCTGCCGGTGACTGGGGTGCCGGGGAGCGGGGTATTGCCTGCCACCCAAACCGCGTTGAGGAGTTTCGCGCCGGTGTAGATAAGGCCATTGAGTACGCGAAGGTGCTGGGTAACACCCAAGTCAACTGTTTGGTGGGTATTAAGCCGGACGGCGTCAGTGACGACGAAGCCCACAAAACGGTAGTTGAGAACCTGCGCTTTGCGGCTGAAAAGCTTAAAGCGGCGGGCATCCTGCTGATCGCAGAGCCGATTAACACCCGCGATATTCCGGGGTTTTTCCTCAATCGCACAGAGCAGGCCCTGGCCCTGTTTGATGAAGTGGGCAGCGACAACCTGAAACTGCAATACGACATCTACCACATGCAAATCATGGAAGGGGATCTAGCCCCCACCATCGAAAAGCATCTGGCGCGTATTGCCCACGTGCAGTTGGCGGATAACCCAGGGCGTCATGAGCCGGGTACCGGCGAAATCAATTATCCCTTCCTTTTTGCGCACCTTGAGCGCCTGGGTTACGACGGCTGGATTGGCTGCGAATACAAGCCCAAAGCGGGAACGACGCAAGGGCTGGGCTGGTTGGATAGTGCACGTTAAGGCCAACCGCATCTATAGGTTCCAAGCGGGCTAACGGCAAACGGGTGAGTACTGCCGCGTGTGTGCTGAACCCACGTTTGGTGAATTAATTGGAAGGAGCAACATCATGAGCAAGATCGGTTTTATTGGTTTAGGCATTATGGGTCGCCCGATGGCTGGCCACCTGCTTGACGCGGGCCTCTCCTTGGTGACCGTGAAGCGCGGTACGCTGGATGCAGGCCTTGCGGAAAAAGGCATGCAAGAAGTAGCCAGCCCCAAAGAGGTTGCCCAGGCTGCTGATGTGATTATCACCATGGTGCCAGACACCTCTGACGTTGAAACCGTGCTGTTCGGTGAAGGCGGCGTTATTGAAGGTCTCAAGCCGGGCACGTTGGTGATCGACATGAGCTCCATCGCGCCGATGCAAACTCAGGCGTTTGCCAAGCGTATTACCGACGCGGGCGGTGAGTATGTAGATGCCCCGGTATCTGGTGGTGAAGGTGGGGCTATCAATGCTGCACTCACTATTATGGTCGGCGCGACTGATGAAGGCTTTAAGCGTGCGACACCGCTGCTTGAAGTGGTTGGCAAGACGATTACCCACATTGGCGGTCACGGTGCAGGTCAGACCTGTAAAGTCGCCAACCAGATCGTGGTGGCACTGACCATCGAAGCCGTTGCTGAAGGGCTGCTATTTGCCTCTAAAGCCGGTGCTGATGTGGTTAAAGTGCGTGAATCGCTGCTGGGCGGCCTTGCTCAGTCGAAGATTCTTGATGTCCATGGCGAGCGCATGATCAAGCGTACCTTTGATCCGGGCTTCCGTATTCGCCTGCATCAGAAAGACCTTAACCTCGCACTGGAAGGCGCTCGTAGCCTGAACCTTTCTCTGCCAGGTACCGCCAATGCGCAGCAGCTATTCCAAGCGTGCGCTGCTAACGGCGGCGCGGACTGGGATCACGCGGGCATTCTACGTGCGCTGGAAAAATTGGCAGATCACGAGGTGGGCGAGTAACTCTTAATCGGCATTAGTGAGTAACGGTGGGCTTTGGTTCATGGCCCACCGCTGTAATTGCATGTGAGACATTGGTTTTTATCCGGTGGCAGTTCCCCCTTTTTGCCATTTCGCTGCCACCGGCTTTTTCCCCTTATTTTTCTTCTTTGCCCTGGCTCTTGCCTGAGGAGTCTGCCGATGAATGCCCCTTTTCGCTTAGCCCCTTTTACCAGTGAAGAAGACTCACGCCAGTGGCTGATGCGTTTAGCCGAAAAGGCGATCGCTGCGGTTCATCCCGACAGCCTGCTACCCGACCAACTACCTGAAAAGCCTGCTGGCCGCACCGTTGTTGTGGGTGCTGGTAAGGCCGCCGCAGCGATGGCGCGTGCGTTGGAGCTGGCATGGGCGTCGCAGTCCTCTGGTGAGTCAACTGACTTGGAAGGCTTGGTGGTTACCCGCTATCAGCACGGTGCCGCTTGCCAACACATTGAAGTACTGGAAGCGTCTCACCCCATGCCCGATGCACTGGGTGAGCAGGCCGCAAAACGTATGTTGGAAGCGGTCAAAGACCTGGGTGAAGATGACCTGGTCATTGCGTTAATTTCCGGTGGTGGTTCTGCGCTTATGTCGCTGCCTGCTGAGGGGATTAGCCTGAAAGATAAGCAAGCCCTGAACAAAACGCTGCTGCGCTGCGGTGCGACGATTCGTGAAATTAATACGGTGCGTCGTCATCTATCCGCGATTAAAGGCGGCCGTTTAGCGGCCTGTGCACACCCCGCTCGCGTAGTGACGTACCTGATTTCCGATGTGCCGGGCGATGAAGCGTCGTTAATTGCCTCTGGCCCTACGCTGCCTGATAACTCTACGCCACGTGATGCGCTAACAATTCTTGAGCGCCACCAGATCGACGTGCCCGCTAACGTGCGCGAGCACCTGCTGGCTGACCACGACGCGCCACAACCCGATAGCCCTGAGTTTGCCCGCGACCAACACATCATCCTCGCCCGCGCCTATGATGCGCTTGATGCTGCCCGGCGCAGCGCGGAAGTGGGCGCCGGAGAAGACGGCATAGATGTTCGTGTATTGGGCGATGATTTAGAGGGCGAGGCGCGCGATTTAGGCACCGCTCAAGCGCGCATGGCGTTCAAGCTGCAAGATGAAATTACCCGCCCCTTGTTGGTGCTCTCCGGTGGCGAGACCAGCGTTACCGTAAAAGGCGACGGACGTGGTGGGCGTAACGTCGAGTATCTACTGGGGCTGTTCGATAGCCTCAAAGGCGCAGAGGGCATTTACGCTCTGGCCATCGACACCGATGGCATTGACGGGTCGGAGGATAACGCCGGTGCGTTAATCGGCCCTGAGTGCTGGAAACGCGCCGAGTCTTTACAGCTGTCAGCGCGGGACTACCTGGCTCGCAATGATGCCTACAGCTTTTTCGATGCGCTTGACGACCTGATCGTGACTGGGCCAACCCGCACGAACGTCAATGATTTTCGAGCCATTCTTATTCTCCCGAGGCAGCCATGAAACCTACCGCGTATACCCCCATTCGCCGCACAAAAATTGTGGCTACGTTAGGCCCCGCTAGCGACCGTCAAGGCGTATTGGAAGCGATGTTGCGGGCAGGCGTGGATGTTGTTCGGCTCAATTTCTCTCATGGGTCGGCGGATGACCATCGTCGTCGCCTAAGTGAAGTACGTGAGATTGCCCAGCGCTTAGGCAAAAGCGTCGCTGCGCTTGCCGATTTGCAAGGCCCCAAAATTCGTATCGCGCGCTTCAAAGATGGTGCCGTGATACTTGAAGAAGGACAAACCTTCGTACTCGACATGCTACTGGATGGCGAGGCAGGGGATGCCACCCGGGTTGGCTGTGACTATAAGACGCTGGCGGATGATGTCAGTGTCGGTGATCGCCTGCTGCTAGACGATGGCCGTCTGGTGCTTGAGGTTAGCGCCATTCGGGGTAAAGAAGTCCACACCCGCGTGATTGTCGGCGGCAAGCTCTCCAACAATAAAGGCATTAACAAGCAAGGCGGCGGATTATCGGCAGCTGCCCTCACCGACAAGGATAAAGAAGATCTCAAGACCGCCATTGAGATTGGCGTGGACTATTTAGCAGTCTCTTTCCCACGCAGTGCCGCAGATATGCAGGAAGCGCGTGAGCTGCTGGGCGAGGCAGGCAAGGAAATTGGCCTGATCGCCAAGGTCGAGCGTGCTGAAGCGGTGGCTGATGATGCCACTTTAGACGGTATTATCAGCGCGTCTGAAGCTGTGATGGTGGCCCGGGGCGACCTAGGGGTAGAGATTGGCGATGCACAGCTGATTGGCGTACAAAAACGCTTAATCAAGCGCGCACGCAGCCTTAACCGTGCCGTGATTACCGCTACCCAGATGATGGAGACGATGATCAGTTCACCGCTGCCCACTAGGGCCGAGGTGTTTGATGTGGCGAATGCGGTGCTGGACGGCACCGACGCGGTGATGCTCTCGGCTGAAACGGCCGCGGGTGACTTCCCTGTCGAAACCATTGAAGCCATGAACCGAGTATGTTTGGGAGCCGAGCGCGAGCGTAGTGCTCAAGAGTCAGGTCATCGCATTCACCAGGGGTTCTCAAAAATCGACGAAACCGTGGCGCTCTCTGCCATGTATGCCGCCAACCATCTGGAAGGCGTGGCTGCCATTGCCTGTATGACGTCGAGTGGTTTCACGGCACTGATTGCCTCGCGCATCCACTCTGGGCTGCCCATCGTAGGCCTGGCGCATAGCGAGATTGCCCAGCGGCGTATGGCGCTATACCGTGGCGTTGTCTCGCTAGCGTTTGATACCAGCGAGATGAAGGCGGAAGAGCTTAACGACCGGGCGCTGGAGGTACTGGTGGCCCACGGCATAGCGGCCCCGGATGACCACGTTATTCTTACCCGTGGTGACCACATGAATGCCCATGGCGGCACAAATACCCTGAAGATTTTGGATGTAAAAGCTAAGCACCAGCGCGGCTAAGAAACGCGTTTTTAGGAAGCTAAAACAGTGTGCTGGTATAGTGGCCGAGGTAACAATGCGAACGTTGAATGAGGATCACCTGGAGATAGGCAACATGAGCCTCGGCTGGCACAAACAACCTTTGAACACTTCCAAACGAGGTGGGTATAACGATCAAACGATCGTTGAGCATATCCGTAACGCGGTACTGATGCAGCGCCTGCCGCCGAATACTAAATTGCCAGAAATCACCCTGGGCGAAGTGTTCGGCGTCAGCCGCTCGGTCGTGCGCAAGGCGCTCACACGGCTGGCGGCAGAGCACGTCATCAATCAACGCCCTAATCAAGTGGCGCGTGTGCGTGCGCCCACTGTTGAAGAGACGCGGGAGACGTTTTCAGCGCGTCGGTTAATTGAGGGTGAGATAGTGGCCCTGCTGGCTGGGAAGCTTGGCACCGACACTTTGGCGACACTGAACGCGCAAGTGGAGGATGAACAGCAGGCCTATGCCAGACAAGACGAGCCAGCGCGCATTGAACATTCGCTAACCATTCACCATCTGCTGGCTGAGCACGCTTCCAATCGCATTCTCGGCACTATGCTCACCGACCTGATTTTACGCACGTCTATTGTGATCGCTTTATACAAGCGGCCAACGTTGGCTTCGTGCTACTTAGAAGGCGACCATGCAACGCTAATGGTGCATTTGGCTAAGGGTGATGCTGAAGGGGCCAGGCAGTGCGTGCATGACCACTTGCACAGTTTAGAAGCCCTGTTGGACCTCTCCCCACGAGGAGCAGAGACCGACTTAAAGGCTATTTTGGGTGGCAAATTAGTGCAGGCTTAACCCCTACCTTGTCGCCACTTTATTAGCGACCTATGATTAACGACTCTCCAGGTTTGACGTTAGGCTTATTGACGCCATGCGTTAATAACGCACTGTATTTAATGAAATAACAACAAGTAAGGCACGTAATGCTCAACATTGTTAACGTATCAGCACTGGAAGTATTGGATTCTCGCGGTAACCCCACTGTCATGGCGCAAGTCAGCTTGGAAAACGGCATCGTCGGCGAGGCCTTTGCGCCTAGCGGCGCGTCGACCGGTTCAGGTGAGGCTTTGGAGTTGCGCGACGGCGACAAGGCACGCTACCTGGGAAAGGGGGTGCTCAAAGCCGTCGAGGCGATTAACGGCCCGATTCGTGACTGCCTGCTAGGCGCAGATGCAGGCGATCAGCGCAGCCTTGATAACGCCATGGTGGCGCTGGATGGTACGACGAATAAAGCGAAGCTGGGCGCTAACGCGATCCTGGCGGTCTCACTGGCCGCGGCTAAAGCGGCCGCGCAAGCGAAGCAAATGCCGCTGTATGCGCATATCGCTGAGCTCTATGGTCAGCCCGGGCAGTTCCTGATGCCTGTGCCGATGATGAATATCTTGAATGGCGGCGAACATGCCGACAACAATGTGGATATTCAGGAGTTCATGGTGCAGCCAGTAGGTGCGACAAGTTTCCGTGAAGGGCTGCGTATGGGGGCGGAAATCTTCCATACTTTGAAGCACGTGCTTTCTACTCGCGGTTTCTCCACTTCGGTGGGCGACGAAGGTGGCTTTGCCCCTAATCTTGCATCCAACGCCGAGGCCCTGGCAGTCATCAAGCAAGCGGTAGAAGACGCTGGCTACACCCTGGGGCGCGATGTGACCCTGGCGCTGGACTGCGCTTCTAGCGAATTCTACAAAGATGGCCAGTACGTGTTGGCTGGGGAAGGAGCGTCGTACGATGCCGCTGGTTTCATCGACTATCTTGCTCGCCTATGCGATGACTACCCCATCGTTTCGATTGAGGATGGGATGCACGAGTCTGACTGGCCGGCTTGGAAAGCACTGACGGATAAGCTGGGCGATCGTGTTCAATTAGTCGGCGATGATCTGTTCGTGACGAACACCAAGCTGCTCAAACACGGTATTGATGAGCAAATTGGCAATTCGATCTTGATCAAGTTCAACCAGATCGGCTCGCTGAGTGAAACGCTGGATGCTATTCGCATGGCGCAGGAGGCTGGTTTTACCGCCGTGATTTCACACCGCTCCGGGGAAACCGAAGACACCACTATTGCTGACCTGGCCGTAGGCACCTGTGCCGGGCAAATTAAAACCGGCTCGCTTTGCCGTTCCGACCGAGTGGCTAAGTACAACCGCTTGCTGGTGATTGAAGCTGAGCTTGAAGGGCAGGTTACGTACCCTGGAATAAAAGCGATCAAACGCCAGTAACGTGACGTTGAGTTGTTTAAACCCTTACGTTTGAATACTAATGTTAAAACACTAACGGCGCCTATAGGCGCCGTTAGTGTTTTTGTGCGTTATGAACGCTGTTACAGCATCTGTTACAACAACTGTTACAGCAGCTGTTATAACAACAACCGCCGAATGTCGGTTAACACATCCGCTAGGAAGGCGGTAAAGCGCGCCGCATCCGCACCGTTAATGGCCCGGTGATCGTAGGAGAGCGACAGCGGCATCATTAAACGCGGCTGGAAGGTGCTGCCATCCCAGACCGGTTTCATCTGCGCTTTCGACACGCCTAAGATGGCTACTTCCGGCGCATTAACAATCGGTGTAAATGCCGTGCCACCAATCGAGCCTAGGCTCGAAATAGTGAAGCAGCCACCGGTCATATCGTCACGCTTGAGCTTCTTGGTTTGCGCCTTCTTGCCTAGCTCCGCCATCTTCTTAGCAATCTCAACCAAGGATTTTTTATCGGCGTTGCGTACTACGGGCACCATCAGGCCGTCCGGCGTATCCACCGCGATGCCGATATGCACGTAGTTTTTCCACACCAGGGTTTCACCGTCACCCTTCAAGCTGACGTTAAACTGGGGGAACTTACGCAGTGCAAAAGCACAGGCTTTGACCATAAACGGCAGCGGCGTTAGCTTGGCACCTTCGGCTTCTACTTCCGCCTTCATGGCTTTGCGGAAGGCTTCAAGCTCTGTAATGTCGGCTTCATCAAACTGGGTGACGTGGGGCACATTGAGCCAGCTGCGGTGCAGGTTGGTAGCGCCCGCTTTCAGCAAGCGACCCATCGGCTTCTCTTCCACGTCGCCAAACTGGCTGAAGTCGACCTCTGGAACGGCGGGAATGCCCGCGCCGCCGGTGGCTGCTGGAGCTGCTGCCGACGCGTTGCCTTGGTTAGCAATCGCTTGCTTCACGTAGGCCTGCACGTCCTCTTTGAGTACGCGCCCTCTTGGGCCAGTAGGTGTAACAAAACCAAGGTCAACGCTTAGCTCGCGGGCCAGCATACGCACCGCAGGGCCAGCATGAATCAGCTTGCCATCGCGAGGCTTGTGAGACGCCATTTGCGCTTCAGGGCTGGGCGTTCCAGCGGGTGACGCTGCTCGGGTTTCTGTCACAGGCGGCGTTGCGCGCGGTGCCGTGGCCGCTTCTTCCGCAGGCTCGCTGGCCGCAGCAGGTGTGTCTGCTTGGGCGGGCGCGTTGTCGTCGGCATCGTCTTCACCGGCAATTTCCATTTGGCCGATGACGTCGCCTTCAGATACCGTGTCGCCCTCTTTGACGGTGAAGGTCACGATCTTGCCGCTGTAAGGACTCGGCACGTCCATAGAGGCTTTGTCGGACTCTAGCGTAATCAGCGTGTCTTCGGCTTCGACCGCATCGCCTTCGCCCACGGCGACTTCGATGATCTCGACGCTGTCCGAGCCGCCCAAGTCCGGTACTTTAATATCCACTGTCTGCTTGCCGCCGCTGGCTTTCTTGGCTGCGGGTGCAGGCGCTGGTGCTTGCGGTGTCTCGTTAGAGGCTTCTTTCGGCGCCTCTTCTTTCGCTGGCGTGTCTTCTTCACCGGCGTCGCCGCTGCTGCTTTCGGCTTCCAGCTCAACGATGTCGTCGCCTTCGGAGACGGTATCGCCTTCTTTGACCAGCACTTTAAGCACCTTGCCGCCTTTCGGGGCCGGTACATCCATACTGGCTTTGTCGGATTCCAGAGTGATCAGGGTGTCTTCCGCTTCAATGACGTCGCCTTCTGACACCGCAATCTCGATGATTTCGACATCGGTATCCCCACCGATATCGGGAACTTTGATGATTTCGCTACTCAAGGTCGCGCTCCTTCCAAATCGGTCGAGCCGACGGGCGTCTGCCCGCCGGGCTGCGGTTTAGCTGGTCAGTGGGTTGGGCTTTTTGGCATCGATGCCGTACTTCTTCAGCGCCTTGCCGACGTGCTTGCGGTCTAGCTCGCCCCGATCGGCCAGCGCCTTCAGTGCGGCCACGGTGACGAAGTAGCGGTCAACTTCGAAGAAGTAACGCAGCTTCTCGCGGGTATCCGAACGACCAAAGCCATCGGTTCCCAGTACGGTGTAGTCGTTGGGTACCCAAGCGCGCACTTGATCCGCATACAGCTTCATGTAGTCGGTGGAGGCAATCACCGGGCTATCGCGGCCTTCCAGGCACTTCGTGACGTGGGGCTTGGCGGCCTCGTCATCGGGGTTCAAGAAGGCTTCGCGCTCCAGCAGCAGCGCTTCGCGGCGCAGC
>NZ_AHBC01000045.1:0-4585 GCF_000236625.2 Halomonas sp. GFAJ-1 | reverse complement strand
CGACGCCTATGCGATCAGCAAGCGCTAACGCTTCTTGCCGATAGGCATCTGAATAACGGGTATAGGATTTTTTCTTCATTGATGTCGTCGATCTTGCCATTGTTCACCTCATCGTAGCGTATTACATTCTTGAGGTGTCCACTGTTACTGGGCAAGATCAATCTATCTCATCACAGCGCAATTTCCTGATGACGAACGGTATGGCCTCACAAGTCAGATGCGTCGAGCCGTGGTGTCAGTTCCTAGTAACATTTCCGAAGGTGCAGCAAGGGGTAGTCAAAAAGACTTTATTCGTTTTTTGTTTATTGCACGTGGATCGTTGAGTGAAATTGAAACCCAACTGCTGATTGCCCAGCGTCTTGGCTACATTCAGGATGTGGGCACTACCATTGAGTTGATTAACCAAGTATCAGGTTTGCTAGGTGGGTTGATTCGCCATTTACAAAATCGATAATTACTCACAACTCACAACTCACAACTCACAACTCACAACTCACAACTCACAACTCACAACTCACAGCCCTCATGCTCAACATCATCCACCACGGCGGAGCCGTTGGCGTTACCGGCAGTTGCCACCAGCTTATCCTCAGCAGTGAACACTCACTATTAGTGGATTGTGGCTTGTTTCAGGGCGAAGACGAAGCGCAAGACAGCTTCCAGCAGCTGCAAATCGAATTCGATATCAGCACTGTAAAAGCCCTCATCATTACCCATGTACATATAGACCACGTAGGGCGACTGCCTTACCTGCTGGCTGCAGGCTTTAAAGGGCCTATCATTTGCTCTGTTCCTTCCGCCGTGTTGTTGCCGCTGGTAATTGAAGATGCGCTCAAAATCGGCTTTACCCGCAACGCCCAGCTTATTGAACGCTTTCAAGCCCAGCTAGCATCCCAAATCGTTAGTGTGCCCTACGGCAAATGGCATAACGTGGTCGAAAAATCCGGCGAAGGCGGCATTACCACTAGAGTGAAGCTCAAGCGGGCAGGGCACATTCTTGGTTCTAGCTATGTAGAAGTAGCCCACCAGGATGCCAGCGGCGAAAAAGAGCGAGTTGTGTTCAGTGGAGATTTAGGCGCCCCTTATGCACCGCTGTTACCCGCACCGCAATCACCCTACGGCTGCGAACAGTTAGTGCTGGAAAGCACCTACGGCGACCGGCTACATCCAAATCGCCGTAACCGCCGTGCCATGCTTAAAAAGGCTATAGAGCAAGCGCTTACTAACGGCGGCACGGTGATGGTACCCGCCTTCAGCATTGGCCGTACTCAAGAGCTGCTCTACGAGTTGGAAGGCATCATTTTTGAAGCCAGCGCGAAATCCAAACCCAGCCGCTGGAAAGCGTTAGAAATCATCGTTGACTCACCACTTGCCGCCCGTTTTACCCAGGTTTACCGCCAGCTAAAACCCTACTGGGATAATGAAGCCCAGCGCCGCCTGCGCAGTGGCCGCCACCCGCTCAACTTTGAAAATCTCTATACAGTAGAAAGCCACGAAGCCCATGAGCAAACCGTGGCGTACCTTGCAAAAACCGGCCGCCCAGCGGTAGTCATTGCCGCCAGCGGCATGTGCGCAGGCGGGCGCATCATGAATTACCTAAAGGCTATGTTAGGCGATGAGCGTCACCAAGTTTTATTCGTAGGCTACCAAGGCACAGGCACCCCAGGGCGCGCTATTCAACAATACGGCCCCCAGGGCGGTTGGGTAGAAATAGACGGCCAACGGTTTGATATAAAAGCAGGTGTCACCACTATTAGTGGATACTCCGCCCACGCAGACCAAAAGAACCTGCTCAACTTCGTCAAACGCATGCGCCGCTGGCCCCACACGATTCGTTTGGTGCACGGTGAACAAGCTGCTCGCATAGCGCTCAAAGATGAACTCGAAAGCCTCTATAAACGGAAAGGCAAAGAAGTGAGAGTAGTGATCGAGGCGTAATCACCATTCACMAYTCACAACTCACAACTCACAACTCACAACTCACAACTCACAACTCACAACTCACRAYTCACGATTCACGATTCACGATTCACSAYTCACACCTCACGATTCACAAACAAATGATCGAAATTCGTAATCTCTACAAGCGTTACCACAACCACCACGGTAGTGACTGGGTGCTGAAAGACATCAACCTCACCATACCCAAAGGGGTAAGCGTTGGCTTGATTGGCCCCAACGGCGCAGGTAAATCGACCCTGCTGCGCCTGATCGCTGGTATGGATACCCCCGATAGAGGAGAGGTCATACGCCACAGCCGTGTTTCATGGCCGGTGGGGCTATCGGGCGGCATGCAGAACAACATGACGGGGCGGCAGAATGTCAAGTTCGTGGCCAGGGCGCAAGGAAGTGATGTTGAAGAGGTTCAGCGAGTCATTCGGTTCGTACAGGACTTTGCAGAGATAGGTAGTTCGTTTGATGAACCGGTACGCACATACTCATCAGGCATGCGCTCAAGGCTTTCCTTTGGTCTATCGCTTGCCTTCGATTTCGATGTGTATATATCAGACGAAGCAACATCCGTAGGCGACTTGCGCTTCCGTAAGAAAGCCACATCAGCATT
The DNA here is from genome assembly GCF_000236625.2 of Halomonas sp. GFAJ-1. NCBI lineage: Bacteria > Pseudomonadati > Pseudomonadota > Gammaproteobacteria > Oceanospirillales > Halomonadaceae > Halomonas > Halomonas sp. GFAJ-1. The sequence goes on along the minus strand of NZ_AHBC01000045.1, from coordinate 2,022 downwards.
TAAAGAGAAGGTTGGCAAGGCCAGTATTATTATCGTTTCACACAGCGAAGGCATTTTGCGTGAATTATGCGATGCAGGAATATGGATAAACAATGGCGATGCTATCTGGTACGACAACGTGGACGATGCCATCAAGGCATACCATGACAGCATGGCGGAACAAGATGGCGATAATCAAACTCAAGGAGAGAGTGAAAGTGCGAACGAGCAAGAAGTGTTAGCTGCCAAAAAGCAAATGGAAGTGGCAAGAGCAGAATATCAAAAGCTGCGGGACCAGTACGCAGCCCTTCGTGATTCATATTTCGATTAATAGGTGAAACAGTGAGCAAGTTGACCAAGTTTTTTAAACATCCTGTCATGTTTTTTGAAGATGCCCAGAAAAATAAAAAGCTGAAAGAAGGCAAGCCCAAGATTTTTGTCGTGGGATTTAGTACCTGGAAAACATATCTACGCATGTATTTTTCAGAATACGATTTGGTTTTTCTACCTAAAGACATTAAAAAAAGTCAGTTCAATTCGCAGTATCGTAAGAAAATACTTTCTCTAAAAGACTCGTGCCAAGTATTTATCTGGGGATTCAAGGCACCTGAATATATATTGGAGTTTTTAAGAGAAGAAAAAGTTTCAACCAAGTTTGTTGAAGATGGTTTCGTGCGCTCCGTGCAACTGGGCGCCACCAAGGCACCACCCATGTCATTGTGCCTAGATAGTAAAACACCATATTTTGATGCTACAAGACCTTCCGAACTTGAAGATCTGCTCAATAATTTTGATTTTTCAAGCAAGCCGGAATTGATTGTTCAAGCAAAAGAAGGGATAAAGCTGCTCCTTAAAACGGGAGTGAGTAAATACAATAACAGCAAGTCAATTAAAGTCGAAAAAATTTATGGGCCTAAAGCTAACAAGCGAATACTTGTGTTAGGTCAGGTGGAAGATGATGCTTCAATTCAATATGGTTGTGATAAAAAACTAACCAATAATGATGTGGTGCGCTTGGCCGTTGAGGAGAACCCTGGTGCACAGGTCATATATAAGCCACATCCTGATGTGTTGAATGGGCATCGCCCGTATCAGTCTGACCCATCCGATGTTGAAAATATAGCATTGGTGCTCAAGAGAGATATTCCGCTGGCAAACGCCTTTGAAACGATTGACCATGTTTATACGATTACTTCTCTAGGTGGTTTTGAAGCACTATTGCGTGGTATTAAAGTTACTACATTAGGTTGTCCATTTTACTCTGGTTGGGGGCTGACTGATGAAAGACAGAGCAATAGTCGTCGAAATCGTACACTTACACTAGAGCAGTTGTTTGCAGTTTCATATTTGGTTTATCCTACGTATTATAATTCAACAACAGGTGATAGGTTAGGTTTTGATGAAGTGGTTTGGCTGATTAATAAAAGTGCTGCTAATTCAGCGTCTGTTATTCAAGCCAAGCAGTCAGCTAAAGCTATGTCGGAAGATAAGAAAAAAATAACTTCATCCTTGATGGTAAATGTTAGTGCTGGTTCTAAAGTAAATAAGCGTGGCTTTCTTATTGGGTTTGGGATGCATAAAATTAAGTTTTATGCTGATCAAATAACAGAGTACAATTGTTGGGCTTTAAATATGCCTGTATCAAAACAGGCAGCTTTAAGTGTAAGCCAGATCATGTCTGCGTGTTCTCCTAATGAAGGAGACGCATTCATAATCTGGGGGAAAAAAGAACCTGTAGGGCTTGAGGCACAAGCTTATTCACTTGGAATTGATGTTATACGAATCGAAGATGCGTTTATTCGGTCAATAGGCCTAGGAGGCCATCATGCTACACCATTATCATATATTTATGATAAAAGTGGCATATATTTTGATGCTAGTAAGCCATCGGAGTTGGAGCACATTCTTAGCGGTTATGACTTTCAATCAAACACTGAGTTAATGGAAAAAGCAAGATACACCATTGATCGGATGCTTGAGAATAAAACGAGTAAATATAATTATGCTAAAGATGTGGCGATAGAAGATTTATATGGACCGAAA
>NZ_AHBC01000046.1:0-23634 GCF_000236625.2 Halomonas sp. GFAJ-1 | reverse complement strand
ATGGAGCAGATCGCCGCCCACTTGGACGGGTATTCGCCTTGCTGTTCAAGGACTAATCGAACAGCTCGCTCCCGGACTTCTGGGGAATATCGTTTTGGTGAGTTCATAACTCCATCCTCTCAAGATATGGAGTCTCCGGTAAAGCCGGGGCGGTTCAGCCCACGTTCAAGCGCGCCCTTTCCTGCTGTTCTGTATTGTGCAGTTTCTATTAATGACGATTAACCCAACATCTACTTGGTGGTCTCGTCTAACAGATTTGCTGGACAGTTTTCCAGATCTGAATGAGGCAGGCCTAAATCTACAAGGCATGGGAGTAATAGAAGGTTGGCTGCAGTGGGAATGGCCAGAACAGCAATAAAAAACCCCTAAGCAATGTTACTGCGTAGCAGTCTCACCGATAGGGGCCGTGTTGGAACTGACTATAGCCCCCTTATGGGTTGCTATCAATGGGTTTTATATATCCATGTAGAATAAAAGAAACGTGATAGTCATCGAACAAGGCACCTGAAAACTGGCTGGGGTATCAATCCAGTAACACCCTCTTCGCTAACGACGCTTTGTACGCGGCGTTCCTGTTTAAAGTCATCCAAGGTGCTGAAGAAACAGTGACCTGCGCCATGTCATATCACAACCTAAGCCACAGGGAGTGACTCGTCGCTCCCCCAATCTGCCCAAGAGCCGTCGTACAGCGATAGCTGATGGTAGCCCGCCAGTTCGGCGGCCAGCAGAATAATGCAGGCGGTGATGCCCGAGCCGCAGGAAAACACCAGTTGGGGTTCACTGTTGGAGTGAAGGGGAGGCGCAAGCGTGACAAAGAGTGCCTTCAGTTCGCTAACCGGTTTAAAACGGTGCCCCTCTAGCACCTCGGTAAACGGCAGGTTGTGGGAGTTGGGGATATGACCACTGCGCACCCCAGGGCGTGGTTCAGGCACCTGTGCCAGAAAACGTGAACGTGATCGGGCATCAACAACGGTGACTTGGCTGTCGTCTAGGTGTTGCAGCACGTAGGCTGAGTTTCGCACCCAGCGATGGTCAAGGTTGGCGACGAATTGGCTGGGCGTGGCGGTCGTTTCCGCGATGGTAGAAACAACGTCCCGCTTTTCGGCTAGCCACTGTGGCAGCCCTCCATCCAAAACAAAAACGTGCTGCACGCCCATGGCGCGGAAAATCCACCAAGCCCTGGGTGCCGAATAGATGCCTTGGTTATCGTAGAGTACGACGAGGCTTTCAGCCGTAATGCCTAGCCGTTGAGCTTCCTTAGTGACTTGTTCCTCTGTTGGAAAGGCGTGGGTCTGAGAAGATTCTGTGTCACAAAGCACACCTTCAAGATCGATCTGGCGACTACCCGGTATCCATATTGGGCGATCATAAACGATAGGCTCTTTACCAATCACCGTTGCCATGCTCGCATCGATCAGCACTAACCGTTCGTTGTTTAGGTTGTCTTGCAGCCATTGGGTCGTCACAAGGGGGGATGGCATGGTGTTCTCCGGTTATAGGCTTGCAGTTTGTGTGATTCTAGCGATAAGCAGCTGTGTGCTACAGGGCCTCCACTTCAAACGCCACAATTTGCCGCTGAGCGCTGGAGAATTCCACGCCAATTAAGTGAATCGGCTTGCCGCTGGCATGGTGTTTGTCGGCATAGCCTTTGGCGTTGACCTGCTTTACTGCTTTGCCAACGTGACGCCTGCAATACGGATAGCGTTGTCATTTGTTGTTGCCCGATACATTTCCAGCATCCATGATGTATGAAACTGAGGTTTCAGGACACATAATGCCCCCGACAGCCAAAGAACGTTCTTTTCTGACCCGTGTGCGTAGCGCTCTCCCCACTCTCCATCCTGCCGAACGTCGGCTGGGTGAGTTTGTTTGTGACTTCCCGGGCGAATTAGCCAGCTACGATGCCCAGGAGCTCGCTAAGTTTGCCAACGTCTCTAAAGCGACTGTGTCACGTTTTGTGCGGCGGCTGGGCTACGAAAGCTATGAGGCCGCTCGAAAACATGTACGAGAAGAGCAAAGCACCGGCTCTAGGTTGTTTCTTCCTTCATCTGACAGCCGTATTGAAGAGCAATCGCTCACCAGCAATTTGGAGCTGGGTAAAGCCAATCTAGACCGAACATTCGCCACGATCACCCAGGCAGAAATCGACAGCGTAGCTCAAACGATCCTCAGCGCTCGTAAAACGTGGGTCATCGGCTTTCGCGCCAGCCACCCTTTTGCAGATTACCTGCGTTGGCAATTAACCCAAGTGATCGAACACGTCGTCAGCTTGCCCGGTGGAGGCGAAACATTGGGCGAGCAATTGGTCAATTTCACCCCAGATGATTGTGTGATTCTATTTGGCCTGCGCCGCCGCGTGGCGCTGACTGAACAACTGCTTGCGCATGCCAAAGAGTGCGGCACTAAGCTGCTTTATATTACCGATGAAGGAGTGGACGCAGAACCTAATGCCACTTGGCACTTCCGTTGTCACACCCTGGCCACTGGGCCATTATTTAATCACACCGCCGTAATGGCGCTGTGCCACTTGCTTGTTATGCGCACGATTGAATTAGCAGGCGAAGCCTCTCGGTCTCGACTGCGCCGCATCGAAACGCTAAATGATCGTTTTGAAGAGCTTTAACGTTACGGAAAAGGTGTTCACAAGCACCTAGATAGCGCATAGCACTCCCTTCTTGCACTCTCTGTGTGCACTTTCGTAACACCTCCACGCACTTTTTTATGCGCAGTACATCAGGTAGTTAATTGATTTTAATGTGAAACTACAGTTTCTTAATTATAGTGGCATGAAATATGGATCTACTTTTGAAGCGTGGCACAACATACAGTCAGTCGTCCAAATTCATGAGTGCCACACCGCTGAGAAACCATAAGACCGCCCAATAGGAAACTCATCATGTTAAAGCGCACCGCACTCATTACCGCCATTTCAACCGCCTTATTACTACCCGTCGCCCATGCAGACACACTTTCTCTGAGAGTGCTAGGACAGCCTGCAGGCTCTGGGTTGATCGCGCAAAATAAAGAGCAACCTTTCTTTGAAGCCCTTGCCGAACATAGCGGCATGGATGTGTCTGTTCAGTATATTCCGGTTGATGTTGCCGGCATCCCCGATACGGATGGCCTGCGCGTACTGAACTCAGGTTTGTTCGACATTGTTTCGCTGCGCGGACCACAGGTGAGCCGAGATGAGCCTTCCATTTTAGGCCTGGATTTGGTCGGCCTTAATACTAGCTTTGAAGCCGGGCGTAATAACGTCGATGCGTTTTACGATTATGTTGACTCCCGCCTACAAGAACGCTTTAACGCCAAACTGTTAGGTGTATGGCCAGCAGGCCCTCAGGTCATTTTCTGCAATAAAGACATCACCGGTCTAGACGATCTGCGGGGGTTACGAGTTCGTGTGGGCGACCAAAGCGCAGCTAATTTTATTGGTGAGCTTGGCGCGACCGGCATCTCTATGCCTTTCGGTGATGTTCAGCAAGCGCTTTCCCGTGGCGTTGTGGACTGTGCGATTACGGGTCCCGCTTCCGCTAACTCCGGTGGCTGGCCTGAAGCAACAAGCACGGTGCTGCCGATTGCACTACAGCTCGCCATCAATGGCTATGCCATCAATATGAACACCTGGAATCGCTTATCTGCTGAGCAGCAGACCCAGCTTGAAGAGGCAATCGCCAAGCTCAGTGACGATGTTTGGCAATACTCTGAAGCGTTGTATGAAGACGCTATGCGCTGCAACGCGGGCGAATCCCCCTGTGAGTTTGGAACCTCATACTCACTTAGCGAAGTGCCTGTATCAGACGCTGATCTAGCGACCGTCACGGCGGCTGTTGAAGAGGTCTCGCTACCTCTCTGGGCTCGCCAGTGCAACGCCGTTGCTGCTGATTGTGAAGCCGCTTGGCGTGACACCGTTGGCGCTCAGTTAGGCTTATAAAGCAATAGGAGAGGAATATGACCACTTACTCTCGAATTCTTGGGATCATTTTTGGCAGCATGATGTTATTGCTGGCGTTACTGATTACCCTCGAAACACTCATCCGTAAGTTCTTCTCTTTGTCACTAGGGGGTGTCGATGAACTCGGTGGCTACGCCATTGCCATTGCGGCACCGCTAGCTTTCTGTGTTGCGATGGTTGAGCAATCGCATATTCGTATTAACTTGTTGCACATGCGCCTCCCCACTGCCACTCAGGCGGTTCTCAATGCACTGGCAGCCCTTTCACTAGGGCTGTTAGCAGCATTTTTACTCTATTTCACCGTGCAGACCGTGCTGGATACCCAGCTGTACCGCTCCATTGCGCAAACGCCTTGGGCGACGCCACTGATCTATCCTCAGTCCGTTTGGCTAATCGCCATGACAGCCTTTAGCGTGGCGGCGGCATTGCTCTCAGTGAAAGCGCTATTACTGCTCTTAAAACGTGACTGGAAAACGCTAAACCGCCAATTCGGCCCAAGCTCAGCAACCGATGAGTTAGAGGCAGAACTGGCCGACCTTGAACAGCGTGAAGGAGGAAAGCTATGAGCATCCCCTTGATTGTAGGCGCATTTTTAGCCATGCTCGCGCTGATGCTGCTAAGCTTGCCAGTTGCTGTTTCCATTCTGTTTGTGGGGGTGCTGGGCGGCTATCTGATGTATGGCATGCCCCTTGTGGACATGATGGGCGGCGTCGTTTGGAGCAGTTTAAATAGCCCCTCCATGCTTGCGATACCCCTGTTTATGCTGCTTGGAGAGTTGTTGCTGCGAGGTGGTATCGCGGACCGCATGTATGCCGCACTGGCCGTTTGGTTTAACAAACTTCCTGGCGGCTTACTGCATACCAACATTGCCACTTGCACACTTTTCTCGGCGACCTCTGGTTCATCCGTGGCGACCGCTGCCACCGTGGGCACCATTGCACTCCCTGCGTTAAATCAGTACCGCTACCCAATACGGCCTTCACTCGGCTCTTTGGCCGCTGGCGGTACGCTCGGCATTCTGATCCCCCCTAGCATTAACCTGCTGGTATATGGGCAATTGGCCAATACCTCTGTTAGTCAGCTGTTTGCAGCAGGCCTGGTTCCAGGCATTACCTTGGCACTTCTATTCTCCATATACCTGTTTATTGCCCACGGCAAGGCAGGCAACTCATCACTGGTAGAAGTTGACGTTTCGCTACAAGAGAAACTCTCACTTTCCAAGCACCTTATTCCGCCGGTGGTCATTTTTGGCGTGGTGATGGGAAGTATCTATGGCGGCCTAGCGACCCCTACAGAGTCAGCCGCCATTGGTGTGGTCATTGCGTTAGGGTTTATCATTGGCGGGGGCAAAATGAGTATCGATCTTCTCATTCACTGCTCTCTCCAAGCAGCTAAAACGTCGGGCATGGTGATCATCGTGCTGATGTGTGCGCTGCTGCTTAATGTCACCATCTCGATGTTGGGCGTTACCCAAGCGCTGACTCAATGGGTTGCATCTTTTGGGCTTAGCGCTGTCGGCCTGTTGCTCGTACTGCTGGTGTTCTACGTGATACTTGGCACCTTTATGGATGCCATGTCGATGCTGGTGCTCACCGTACCCATTACCGTACCGATGGTGATGGCTGTGGGCATTGACCCCATCTGGTTTGGCATTTTTATCGTCTTAATGTGCGAGATTGCCCTTATCACCCCTCCCGTCGGCATGAATCTGTTTGTGGTTCAGGGCGTGCGCAAAGATGGTGGCAGCTTTAATGATGTTATTTGGGGGTCGATGCCCTTTGTTGCCATTATGGCACTGTTTACGCTCGCTATTATGGTATGGCCAAACATTGTTATGTGGCTTCCTGACCTGCTGGCGGGGCGCTAATGACTCCTCACATGCACTCATCGGAAAAAATAGCGCGTATCTTAATTATTAACCCTAATACGAACGCTAATGTCACACACAGTATTCGACAGTTAATCTCCCGTATTACCCCCGCGGGCACCATCACGAAAGTGACCAGCCCAGCTCACGGCCCCTACGCGATTGAGAACGAACAGCATAAAGAGGAGGCGACTCAACACGTACTAACATTGATTGAACAACACAGTGCAGCGAGCTTTGATGGATACATCATGGCCTGCTTTGATGATATTGCTATCCCAGAAGCACGATCAATCACCCAAGCTCCGGTCATCAGTTTGGCAGAAGCGGGCATGCGTTCTGCAGCGGCCAGCGGGGGCCTGTTTACCGTGATCACGACGTTTGAAGAGGCCGTGCCCACCATTGAGAAGCTGAGCGCCGCCTATGGGTTAAATAAACGCTGCCGTGTTGTTGCCACAGGCATCGGTGTTTCTGACACTGCCGCGCAAACTAAGCAAGCCGAAGCCCAGCTACACGAAGCGATTCAAGAGGCAATCCGACGAGAGTCGACCGCTATTGTATTGGGCTCAGGGGCGTTTGCAGGGCGTGCAATGGCACTGCAAAAACGATACGGCATTAAAATCAGCGATGGTTTCACTGAAGCGCTAGATTACACGCTTCACAATCTACAACTCCAAAAGCGAGCCTAATGTTGGGTGCCCGCGCCACTAGCGGGCATACCCCACTTATGTTTTTGCATCATCAGAGCTTGCAGCCGGGGAGGGGCCTTATACGCGCGACCCCCGGGCGTTGTGCGCTCAAATGCAGCAGAGCACGCCAATAGAGTTTTATAGCATCATCCAAACAACTAGCCCTCCCGATATTACCCACACAAACAATACTGAACACACTATCGGGTGCTTAGCTATCCTTAGCAGAGAAGACCAGGGATAGGAGGCCCGAGAAGATGCCATGAAAGCCAAAAAAGTTACTGCCAATAGCACCAAGAAAAAAGACGAGAGCGAGTAGAACAGTATCGCAAAGCGCATCAGCATTCCTACCCAATATCGAGGCTGCGGGGAAGCTACTTCCTATCCGACAACACCCCCCCAATGTTCGCATCTGAACCATGGCGGCTGGTCAAGTGTTAAGGCCTCATATCATCTCGACAGGAACGGTGATTTTCAACCCAGTTGTCCAAATACCTCTGAAGAGTCTGATTATTACGCTCGACTTCCTGAACCAGCAAGGCCAAGCAATCGATTTGCTTACGCATCTCCACGGAGTCGTGGCACTCGTACACCTTCAAATGGGTGCTGGCTGAACCATATAGCCACTTAACCGCTTTTCCTATGTAAGCAGATCAGTAAAGGTTAACGCCGGTGAGGCATAGCAAAGATAGCCAATCCAAAAGGTACGAGTGAGATTGAGATCGCAAGTCGTGATTCGCTTGGTGAGGTGTTGAATCACTATGGTCACAATAGTGCGTGGCTATTCGTTTTATATAACAAAATGAGCTATCGTTATTCCTGCTATCAATTCAACTCTCAGGAAATCATCATGTCCAACGATACTATGCAGCCCGTTATGCCCCAGATTAACCGCCCCGCTCCCGATTTCACGGCGAAAACCACCCACGGCGAAAAGTCGCTGAGCGACTATCGTGGCAAGTGGTTGGTGCTTTTTGCCCACCCCTCCGACTTTACCCCGGTATGCACCACGGAATTTTCGGCATTTGCCAATTATGCTGATCAGTTTAAAGCGGTTAATACAGAACTCCTGGGCTTGTCCATAGACAGTATCCATTCACATATCGCATGGACCCGCAGCATCAAGGAGAACTTTGGTGTTGAGATTACGTTCCCCATCATTGCTGATTTAAGCATGAAGGTGGCCAACGCTTACGGCATGATTCAGCCGGGTGCGAGTGATACGGCCGCCGTTCGCGCCACCTTCGTGATTGACCCTGAAGGCGTGTTGCGCGCCATGTTGTACTACCCAATGACTAACGGTCGTTCGGTTGAGGAGGTGCTGCGCTTAGTCAAATCGCTGCAAACCAGTGATGAGCATGGTGTCGCAACACCGGAAGCTTGGCTGCCGGGTCAGCCGGTGATCGTACCGCCTCCCCATACCTCGCAAGACGCTGAGGCACGGCAATCAGAGGGGTATGAGTACACCGACTGGTACTTCTGCAAAAAGGTGATTTAACGCCTGCGAACAGCGACGGGATGGCTGGCTGCGGTCAGTCATCATGGCTTTTCAGCTCACTACCAGGAGAGTCCTATATGAAAACCTTTGCACATTCTGAACATACGGGGGCGGGTACGCCCGATGTAGCCGGTTTTTTTGATCCGCGCACCTTTAGTGTCCAGTACGTGGTGAGCGACCCTGCAACGAAGCAGTGCGCGATTATTGATCCTGTCTTGGATTTTGATGAGAAATCAGGCGCTACAGCGACTCATCATGCCGATGAGCTGCTTGCGTACATTGCCAAAGAAGGCTTGTCGGTGGCGTGGATTCTCGATACCCACCCCCATGCTGATCACTTCTCTGCTGCGCAGTATTTGAAAGAAAAAACCGGCGCGCCCACCGCGATTGGCGAGCATGTCACTAAGGTGCAGGCACTATGGAAAGAGATTTACCACTGGCCGGATATGCCCACCGATGGACGCCAGTGGGATAGGCTGTTTGCCGAAGGTGATACGTTCACCATTGGCGAGCTGAATGCCCGCGTTATGTACTCCCCAGGCCATACGCTTGCCTCTATCACCTATGTGATTGGCGATGCGGCGTTTGTCCACGACACGCTCTTTCAACCTGATTTCGGCACTGCACGGGCTGACTTCCCCGGTGGCGATGCTACCGTGCTGTGGAACTCTATTCAGCAAATTTTGGCGCTTCCAGAAACAACACGCGTGTTTACCGGGCACGACTACATGCCTGATGGCCGCGAGCCGCAGTGGGAAAGCACGGTGGCGGAACAGCGCGATTGCAACCCCCATTTAGCAAGTGTGAGCGAAGCGGACTACGTTGCCTTGCGCCGCAAGCGCGACAGCGAATTACCCATGCCGAAGTTGATTCTGCACGCACTGCAGGTCAATGCCCGTGGCGGGCGTTTGCCTGAGCCAGAGGCGAACGGTAAGCGTTATTTGAAAATTCCCTTGGATGCCTTAGAAGGCGCTGCTTGGGATTAGCGGTTCAACAAACTCTTTGCCGTACTCGCCAGCCCCACAGTGCCGTGATGGGTCGCGTGCCGGTCACCATCCTTTTTCATGCCCACTGAAGATAGCGTTGGTCAACACAAGGAGAAGTAGCAACATGCAACAGCTGCAAACGAAGGTTGCGATTATTGGCGCAGGCAGCGCTGGGCTTAGTGCATGGCACGCAGCACGCAAGCACACGGACGACGTGGTGTTAATTGAAGAAGGGCCGTATGGCACCACCTGCGCTCGCGTGGGCTGTATGCCCTCTAAGTTACTTATTGCCGCCGCGAATACGGCTCATAGCGCGCGCAACGCCGCCATGTTTGGAGTCGCTGTTAACGAGGTGGCGGTTGACGGACAGGCGGTGATGGCCCGGGTTAAAAGAGAGCGCGACCGCTTCGTGGATAACGTGCTGTCCTCCATGAAGTCGATTCCCGAGTCCCACCGCCTGCAGGGGCACGCGCGGTTTATCGACCCCCATACGCTCGCCATTGGTGACCATACCCAGCTGACGGCCAACGCCATTATCATCGCCACTGGCTCGCGGCCAACGTGGCCGCGCCTGCTGGAAGGGGCGGGAAACCGCTTAATCATCAATGATGATGTGTTTGATTGGGAGACGCTGCCAGGCTCCGTTGCGGTAGTGGGGCCGGGGGTGATTGGTATGGAGCTAGGGCAAGCGCTCAGCCGGTTAGGCGTGCGCACACGTACCTTTGGTGTTGGCGGTGCGGTTGGCCCTTTTCAGTCTGACAAGCTGCGGCAGCTGGCTGACGAGACGTTTAACCGTGAGCTCTATCTAGACCCTGATGCCACTATTGAGCAGGTAGAGCAGCAGGGCGATGGCGTCGCCATTACCTTCTACGAGCGGGAAAGCAGGCAAAAAACCACGGAACTATTTGACTATGTGCTAGCGGCAACGGGGCGTAAGCCTAATGTAGATCAGCTGGGTATCGAGAAAGCAGGCGTGGCGCTAGATGCGCGTGGCGTCCCTCGTTTTAATCGTTTCACCACCCAGTGTTTAGCCCAGGACAATACACCTAGCCATATCTTCATCGCGGGCGATGCCAACCAGTCTGTTCCGCTACTCCATGAAGCGATTACCGAAGGCAAAATTGCTGGACGCAATGCCGCTTGCTTAGACGATGTGCAAATGGGGCAACGTAATGTGGCGCTCGCGGTGGTGTTTACCGAGCCGCAGATGGCTATCGTGGGCGAAAGCCGCGCGGCCCTAGAGGCGCGCTACGGCGGGTGTGACTGTATTGCAGAGGGCGGCGTGTCGTTTGACGACCAAGGCAGGGCGCGGGTGATGGGTGAAAACCACGGCTATTTAGCGCTTTACGCAGAGCACGGCAGCGGGCGCTTTTTAGGGGCTGAAATGTTAGGGCCACGGGCAGAGCATATTGCCCATTTGCTGGCCTGGGCCTTAGAGCAAACGCTAACCGTTAGCCAAATGCTGACCATGCCCTTTTATCATCCCGTGGTGGAAGAGGGGGTAAGGTCGGGGTTGCGTGACTTACAGGCAAGCCTTAAGCAGGGGGCAGGCATCGCTGAGCGCTGTATGGAGTGTGGCCCAGGCGACTGAGAGTTTATATAACCGTTAGCGGGTGATTATGCGCCGAGCAACACCTGCCCTGGCTGCTGAAAAGGGCAGGTGTACACAATAAGACGTGCTTAGTCTTGACTGGCGAAACTATCAAACGCCTCAAGCGCTTGAGCTGCATAGGTAAACGCTGGCCCGCCGCCCATGTACATGCAAACGCCCAGCATCTCCATTACTTCTTCCCGCGTTGCGCCAAGCTCTGCAGCGGCTTTAGAGTGGAACGCAATACAACCATCGCAGCGCACGCTAATACCAATGGCTAGCGCCATCAGCTCTTTGTGCTTGTGTGAAAGTGCTCCTTCTTTATTCGCCCCTTTCGCCATTTGGGTGAATCCCTTGGCAACATCAGGAATATTTTTGCCAATATCCTGCATCAGTGCCGAAAGGTCTTGAGTCGTTTTTTGCCAATCTTTATGCATTGCTGCCTCCTAGCGGCGTTGTCGTCAGTGTTCCGTGCTAAGCACGCATTCTACGTGCGAGCCAAAGCCCGCACGCAAGCTGTATTGCCATTGATGGCCTGTGCTGTGCAGGTCAGTGATAGCCTTCGCCCACTTTGACCTTGCCGCGAAACACCCAGTAGGTCCACGCGGTGTAGGCCAGCACAATAGGAATGACAAATAGGAAGCCAATCAGCAGGAACAGCTGTGATTCCGGTGCCGAGGAGGCATCCCAAATGGTGTAGTTGGGAGGCACAATGACTGGCCATTTGCTGGCGATCAGCCCCAAGTAGGTAAACAGGAAGATGCCCAGCGACATCACAAACGGCAGGCCTTCGTCTTGGCGTTTTACCGCACGGTACACCATGCCTGAGCAGAGTAGGGCCAGCACTGGGAAGATCCAAATCAGCTGGAACGTATCCATCCAGCGGCTATACACCTCAGGGCTTACCAGCGGTGTCCAGATACTGACAATGGCAAACACCGCTAAAACAGCCAGCAGCAGTTTAGGGGTAATGGCGTACGCCCACTGCTGTACATGGCCTTCTGATTTCATAATCAGCCAGGTAGCACCCAGCAGCGCGTAGCCTGCCATTAACCCTAGCCCGGTTAACACGGTGAACGGCGTTAGCCAGTCGAGCGCGCCGCCCACGTAGCGGAAATCCTCAACGGCAAACCCTTGGATATAGGCACCCACCACCGCGCCCTGGGCAAAGGCAGCAACGGCAGAGCCTAAGAAGAACGCGCGGTTCCACCAGCGGCGGTTTTTGTGTGACTTAAAGCGAAACTCAAAGGAAATGCCGCGGAAAATAAGACCGGCCAGCATTAAGAACACGCCGATATATAGGGCGGGCAGAAAGACTGAATAGACCAGCGGAAAGGCGCCTAACAGCCCAGCACCGCCGAGCACCAGCCAGGTTTCATTGCCGTCCCATACGGGGGCAACGGAGTTCATCATCACATCGCGTGAATCTTCGTCGGGGGCAAAGGGGTATAAAATCCCCAGGCCCAAATCGAAGCCGTCCATAATGACGTACATAATCACGCCAAAACCGATGATTACCGCCCAGATTAAGGCTAAGTCGATACTCATGATGCGTTTGCTCCTGCGGTGTTCTCGCCTAAATCATCATCCAGCGGGGTGTGCGCGGCAGAAAACGGACGCTTAGGACGCTCAACCTCACCGTGAACCTCTATCGGGTCATCCAGCATGCCATTGCGCACCACGCGGGTGAGGTAGTACACGCCGACGACAAACACCACGCTATACACGGCGATATACCCAATCAGCGTAAACAGCGCCATCGCGCCGGTGAGCGACGGTGTTAAGCCTTGGGCGTGGGTCATTACCCCGTATACCAGCCACGGCGCGCGGCCTGCTTCCGTCACGATCCACCCAGCAAGCACGGCCACAAAGGGTGTGATAATCATCGCTACCAGCGTTTTAAGGAATAGTGGGCTCTCAAAAATACGCCCTTTGCTCCGCAGTATTAGCCCCAGCAGGGCGACGCCGATCATTAAAAAGCCAATGCCGACCATCACGCGGAAAGACCAAAACACCAGAGCCACCGGAGGCTGCTCTTCAGGGGCTACTTCGGAAAGCCCTGGAATCACGCCATCAGCGCTATGTTTGAGGATGATGCTCGCCATGTTGGGAATACCCAGCTCAAAGCGGTTGGTCTGATTTTCCTGGTCAGGCAGCGCAAAAAGCAGCAGCGGTACGTTAGCGCGGGTTTCCCAGTTACCTTCCATGGCGGCCACTTTAGTGGGCTGGTGCTCTAGGGTGTTGAGCCCGTGGAAGTCGCCGATCAAGGCCTGGGCGGGGGTTAAAAAGAGCAGTAACCAAAGGCACATGGAGAGCGCTTTCTTGTTGGCGTCTACATCACGGTTGCGCAACAGGTACCAGGCGCTAACGCCTGCCACCACAAAGCCACCGGTGAGGAACGACGCCATGCCCATGTGGGCGAAGCGATACCAGAAAGAGGGGTTAAAAATCGCTTCAAGCCAAGAGGTAATATGGAAACGTCCATCAATCAGCTCATAGCCCGCCGGGGTTTGCATCCAGCTGTTGGCAGACAGAATCCAGAACGAGGAGATAAACGTCCCGATAGCCACCATGATGGCAGCAAACAGATGAACGCCTTGGGGCACCTTATTACGGCCAAATAGGAGTACGCCTAAAAACGCCGCTTCAAGGAAGAACGCCGTGACCACTTCGTAACTTAAGATAGGACCAAGGAAGTTGGATGTCGCGTAGGAGAAGTTGCTCCAGTTAGTACCGAACTGGAACGACATCACGATACCTGATACCACGCCCATACCAAACACCACGGCGAACACTTTGGTCCAGAACTGTGCAAGACGGTCCCAGGCCAGGTTAGCGGTTTTATAAAACAGGCCATGCAGGACAGCGATGTAAGAGGCTAGGCCAATGGTAAAAACGGGAAAAATAGCGTGAAAAGAGACTACAAACGCAAACTGCAGGCGGGATAACACCAGCGGATCGAGCTCCATCGTAAACCTCCAAGCGCATGAAGCATGATAAAGAACAGGCGTTATGTTCACGGAGTGAAGCGAGAACAGAGAGCCCTTATATTGCTTGTGGTAATATGCTTATTACCTATTAGATAATACAAGGGCGCGCTGGAAGCGACAAACGAAAAGGTCGTGATCCGCGATGGCGTATTGTCGCATCGCGTGGCGCAAGCTACTTTACTCCCCGCGTAGGCGGATCAAATAGCTAAGCGGGTGCAGGATAAGAAACGCCAGCACAAACGTGGCGATCACTGCGCCGCTTAGGGCTATCCAGTCAAACAGTGTGGCGACATAGCTCAGCGTAGAGTGCGTTAACCAGGGCACCCATAATATAGCCGTTAGCCCCAGGATGAGCGCTAATAGGGTTGTCGGGCGGTGACGGTAGCGAGTGATTTGATAGCCGCGTAAGTAGGCAAGTAGGTGCAGGCCCGTGACAGCGATGCCCCCGATAATCAACAGCCACATAAAAGGGGCCAAGGCGTACATCAATATGGTGAGCATTCCGCTAATGGTCATGTGTCTGTTCTCCTTATGCCTGGCCTTCCAGCACCGCGTAGTAGGCGGGCTGCAGCATGCGGTCTTTCATCACCCACGCTGCCCAAGACTCGTCTGTTGGGTCAATAAACGGGAACGACGGCATAAAGGCGAAGTTATCGGCATAACCAAACTCCACTAGCATGGCCTTTCCAATACCCGTAATCATGGGGCAAGAGGTGTAGCCCGTATGCCGGGCAGGGGGTGTTTTTCCCTGCATCACGGCCAGCAGGTTCTCTTCTACCACCGGTGCTTGGGCTTTTACGCTGGCAGCGGTTTTATTGATGGGCGCGCCAATCACATCGCCAATGCCAAATACCTCGGGGTAGCGGTTGTGCTGCAGGGTGTGAATATCTACGTCTAGCCACTCGCCCCTGAAGGGGCCATCTTGCGCGATCAAATCACTCTGCTTCACAAAGTCGTGGGCGCTCATGGGGGGCACAACGTGGATAAAGTCGTAGTCGGCAATCACGGTGGGCTGGTTATCGCGCCTAAATTCTGCTTCGCGCAGCTCATGGTGGGAGGTGAACTCGCTCTCGGGTCCAACAAAAGCAAATTCAGCCTGCTTGGCGTGAGGGTCGATGGCGGAAAGGCGGTAGTGATGGCGCCGTTTAACGCCTTGATCATCAAAACGTTGTTTAACGAACTCATCGACCCAGGGTTGCGAAAAAAGTCCCGCGCCTGGGGCCATATAGTCCAGTGTGAAGGCATCACGTTGCCCAGAGGCTTCCAGTCGGCTTAGCGTCGTGAAGGTCATCTTCAGCGGCGCACCGGCGCACTTTACGGGGGTGGGGGCAGCGGTAAAAATCCCTTTGCCCTGGCCGCTATTAAGCCATGTTTGAATGGCGTGGTTCGTCCGTGAGGCCCCTTCAATACTGGCATAAACACTGCCAATGCCATGCTGCCCTACCAGTTCAGGCGTCATCCCCTCAATTAAGTGATAATTGAGTTGAATGCCGGTTGCCACAACCAAGAAGTCGTATCCAAGGGTGGTGCCGCTGGCCAACGTAATGCGCTTGCTATCGGCATCAATGTTCGCCGCGTATTCACGCACCCAGTTCACGCCGCGTGGCATAAACTGCGCATTTGGGCGCATGGTTTTGTCGGCGTTCCATACGCCAGAGGCGACCAGTGTCCAACCAGGCTGGTAGTGATGCGTTTCGCGTGGCTCAACGAGGGTAATGCTGCCCCCTTGGAGCCGCCTCGTTAGGCGGTTCGCCATGGCCATGCCCGCTGCACCGCCCCCAAGAATGACGATGCGTGCCTGGGTTGGCAGCGTGTTGGCAGACAGTGCACTGAGTGGCAGCAGGCTACCTACCCCCAGGCTAGAGCCAACTTTTAGCAAGTCTCTGCGCGTCAATAGTGGCGTCTTTTGCATGGGGGCACTCCTTAAGCGAACGCTAAGATATATTTTTTTGTAATATCGTTATTCCATTATGTCTGCTGCGTGCGAAAAAGCCATCATCAATTTGTCCAAAGTGACAAAAAGTCTCACATCAGAAAATTAATGAAGGCTTCGACGGGGTATGCACCGTTAAGCCGGGCGTGGGTTTGCATCGTTATGGGGCTTCCAGCGTTGGCGGGCATGTTCACTCCAGGAAAGCAGCGCCGGAATAATAAACAGCACCAGTAGCGTCGAGCCTCCCAAGCCAAACGCAATGGAGGTTGCCATAGGAATCAGGAATTGCGCCTGCAGCGATGTTTCAAACAGCAGTGGCAGCAGCCCGCCAATGGTGGTGAGCGATGTCAGCAGTACCGCTCGCACTCGCTGTACAACGGCTTCATTAAGCGCGTCATCAATATCCAGGCCTTTTTCTCGCTGCTGGCGGTAGAAGCTGACCAAAATAATGGCGTTATTGACCACAATGCCCGACAGCCCGAAGAGCCCAAATAGCGACAAAATCGTCAGGTTGATCCCCAATGCCCAGTGCCCCAGCAGAGCACCGACCAGCGAAAAGGGGATAATCGCCATGACGATAAGCGGCAGTGTCCAAGACGCAAACACCCAGGTGAGCACGCCATACATCAGCCCCAGGCCGATGAGTAGCCCAGTGCGCATATCCGCCATGGTTTCGCGCTGGTCGGCGGCGCGCCCTTCAAAGCTGGTGGTTAAGAAGTATTCACGCTCTAAACGCGGCAGCAGCTCGGTAGAAAGGCTTTCCAGCACCTGCTCTGCTGAGGTGGCCTGGCTATCGATATCGGCGGTCACCTCCACGGCCAGCTGCCCCTCGGCATGGCGTAACGTTTCAAACCCTTGGCGGTGGGATACTTCCATCACCTGCGAGAGCGGCACCTGACGGCCATCGCTTAACGTCACCGCAAAACTCGACAGGGTGGCTAAGCGTTCGCGCTGGTGCCTGGGCAGCTGTACCCGCACTTCGATTTCATCCGCTCCAGTTTGGTGTATCTGCACTATCTGTCCGTCAAAGGCGGTGCGCAGCTGGCGGCCCAGGTCGTCGGTGGTTAAGCCCAGTGCCTGGCCGTGGGCACTGACGCGATAGATCAGCTGCTCACGCCCCCAAGGCATATCGTTTTCCGTGCTGAGTACGCCGGGTAACCCGGCCATCGCCTCGCCGAGAATGTCGGCGGCCTGGCGTAGGCCTTCGGCGTCTTCACCGGTGAGCCGGATGTTGACATCTTTGCCTGGCGGGCCAGCGGCGCGCTCGGTAATCGTCAGGCTATCCAAACCGGCGGGGGTATGTATCCGTTCGCGCCAGGCGCGGATGAAATCGGTGTTACGTACGTCGCGGCTATCCGGCGAGGTCAGCTCTACCATGATCGAACCCACGCCATCGCCAGTGCGTGCTGGCGCACCGCCCGCCTGGGTGCTGCCGTAATGCGCAACCGCCGTGCGCACTAGGCCGCCGCCCAGGGCGTCATCGGTCTCTTGCAGGGTGGCCTGCAGATGATCGACAAAATCCGCCGCCTTCCCACGATGGGTGCCCGCCACAAAGCTGGCGTTGGCATAGACGATGCTGGACTCCGGTGATGGAAAGAAATTGAAGCCAATGCGCCCCCCGGCTAAAAGCCCCGCAGTGACCAGGGTGATGGCGAGGGCTGCGGTCAGCGTTACGCCACGGTTGCGCAGCGAGCGCTGGGAAAAGCGCCGGAAGCGGCCTTCACGGAACTGGTCAAAACGGTGTTCAAACCCCTGGCGTAGCCGCTCGATACCACGGGCAGGGCGCTTGGGTGTATTGGCGGGCAAAAAGGCATTGCGCAGGTGCGCGGGTAGCACAACAAAGCACTCCAGCAGCGAGGCAATCAGCACGCAGATCATGATAATTGGAATATCGCCCAGAATATTGCCAATGACGCCGCCAACGATTAACAGCGGCATAAAGGCTGCGACCGTGGTGAGCGACGAGGCGACCACCGGCCACAACATGCGGCGTGCGGCACCGGCGGAGGCAAGCTTGGGGTCTTCGCCCATGCGGTGGTGGGCGTCGGCGTCTTCGCCTACCACAATCGCATCATCGACAATCACCCCCAGCGCCATAATAAGCGCAAACAGCGACATCATGTTGATAGAGCCGCCAATTCCCCAGAACACGCCCAGTGATGCGAGAAATGCGGTTGGAATGCCAATCGCTACCCATAGCGCCACGCGTGCAGGCAGAAAGAAGTAGAGCAATATCACCACCAGCAGTAGCCCGGTCAGGCCATTGCCCAGCAATAGCGAAATACGTTCGTCGATGAGTTGCCAAGACTCATCGTAAACATCTACGTTGACGTTGGGCGGGAGCGTGGGGCGCGTTTCAGCCAGCCAGCGCTCTAAGTGCTGCGCCGCTTTTAGGGAGTCCCCGCTCTCTGCGCGCTGTAAAATCAGCTCAACGGCGGGGTAGCCGCGGTAGGTTAGCTCAACCTCTCCCTCTCTGGCTTCCTGGTGAATATGCGCGATGTCGCCCAGGCGCAGCTGCTGGCGGCTGTTGCTCAGCACCGGCATATCCTCAAACGCGAGGGCATCGCGGTGCTGTTCCAGAGAGCGCAGCTCGCGGGTGCTATCCTGCTGGCCTAATAAACCTGCTGGTACATCTTGCGACATGCCCTGCACCCGCGTGGCAATGTCGCTCAGCGAAAGCCCCAGCGCTTGCAGGCGTTCGGCAGGTACTTCGATGCTGATTTGTTGGGCAGGCAGGCCGTTAAGCTCGATACGGTCAATGCCCGCCATCAGCAGCGAGTCTTCAAAGCGGCGGGCTAACTGGCGCAGCTCGTGGGGGGCTAAATCGCCGTGTATCAGCAGTCGTGCGACGGGTTCATAGCGTGCTAGGCGAGAAATTTCGGGGGTTTCTGCATTGCCAGGTAGGTTGGTAAAGCTATCTACCTGCTGGCGAATGTCGTCCAGTGCCAGCACGGGGTCGCTGTTTTCCTCTAGCTCCAGCGTGATATTGGCAATCCCCTGCGCGGAGGTTGAGGTCATGCGCTTGAGGTTATCAATGCTGCGCAGCCGCTGTTCCAGCGGGTTGGTAATGCCCTGCTCGATGTCTTCGGCGGAGGCACCGCTCCACACCACGCGCACATTGACCACATCGAGGGCAAAGGTGGGGAAAAACTGGATATTCATGCGCGCAATCCCCAGCGCGCCGCCCAGTAGCATTACCAGCATCACAAGGTTAGCGGCGACCTTGTGGCGAACAAAGAAGCCGATAAAATCGCCGCGCTGGGTCATGGGGTGTCCCCACCGTCAGGCGGCGTTTGGGTGATCTCCACATGCAGCCCCTGGGCGGCATTGGGCAGGTGGGTCGACATAATCTGGTCGCCGTCTGTCACCGTGTCAGCGCGCACTAACAGCCAGCGCTCCCCTTGCTGCTTGGCAACTTCCCCCAGCCGTTCAACGCGCTGGCGCTCTAGGCGGCTGTCATCATTAATGCGGTAGAGCAGGTCGGCGCCATGCAAGGCGGCGTAGGGCACGGCAAAGGCATCGCTGACGCTTGGGCGGTTTAACTGCACGGCGACCATCGCCCCCGGCCGTAGCCCCTCTGCTGGGTTGTGTAGTGAGAAAATCGCCTCGGTGCCCGCTGGGTCACTTTCCCCCGCAAGACGTTCTAATACAAAGCGCTGGCGGCCATCCACCGAGGTCGCTTCAAGGGAGTGGTCGCTCTGTAAATAGGCGTCAAGCTCTGCGTGATAGCGCTGTGGAACACGGGCGCGCAGCTCTAAGCCATTGCGCGGATAAAGTGATAGCAGCGGTGCGCGTGCGGCCACGTCATCGCCAACAGCGACCTGCACGCGGGACACGCGGCCTGCAAAGGGCGCGTGAATTCGGCCACGGGCGAGGTTGCGTTGGGCGTCAGCCTGCTGCACCTGCGCCCTGGCCAAGCGCGCTTCCAGGCTGGCTAAGCGAGAGGGGTATTCGGCAATAGCACTTTCGCGGGCAGAGACGGTGAGCTGCGCCCGCGCTACTGCGTCGCGTGCTGCATCAACATCTGTTTGAGAGGCCAAGTTGCGCCCTTCCAGCGACCGGTTACGCTCCAGCTGGCGGTTGGCATTGGCGAGAATCTCGCGCTCTTGTTCCAATACCTGGCGGTTATTCTCATGGCGGATACGCTCATTTTCCAGCTGCGCCTGCAGGTCGGCGAGCTCCGCCTCGGCTTGGTGCAGAGGCGATAACAGCTCGTCTTCATCCAACGCCAGCAGCAGCTCGCCCTGCTCTACTGCCTGGCCGTCGCTGACGGGGCGCTCGACAACCTGTGCTTGAAGGGGAGCTACGAAGGTCACCATATTCGGCGCGACCACTTCACCAAACAGCGCCAGCAGGGGGGTATGCTCACCAGGCGAAACGCTGATGGCTTCAACTGGCCAGCGGCGCTCCTGGGCGTCAACCGGGGCGGGCTCCGGGCGTGTGTAACGCAGCGCCATGAAGCTGGCGATGCCAAGAACCAGTATTACCAAGGGAAGCAAGCGCTTTAGCATAAGGATATCTATATATAGAATAAGATCTGCTTATCTTAACGCGCTTGCATCCCAATAATATTGGTTAATAGCACTGTTGCGACAATGCGGCGCACTAAATTAGCAACCATCGAGACGTTTCATGCCTACATCACGTATCGCCATTATAGGTGCTGGGTTAGCGGGGCTGTATGCCGCGTATTTATTGGAAAAACGGGGCATCAGCGATTACGTGATGCTGGAGGCGCGAGAGCGGGTGGGTGGACGTATTGCAACGTTAATACCCAGCGGAGAGGTGCTGATTGAGGGGAGCGCAGGGTCGTTTGATTTAGGGCCTTCTTGGTTTTGGCCTGAGTTTCAACAGGTGCTTGGAGCGCTGGTGGAATCGCTAGGGCTGTCATCGTTTGCCCAGTATGAAACCGGCGATATGATTATGGAGCGCTCCCACCAAATGCCGCCCGTTCGCATGCAGGGCTTTGTCAATCAGCCGCCTTCTATGCGGCTACAGGGTGGCATGCAAGCGCTGATTGATGCATTGCGCCAGCGCATTGGCCCTGAACGTATTTTTACCGGCCAGGCCGTTCAGTCGATGGCACTCACTTACAATGGCCGTGTGGAGATGCTGTGTACTTCTGGGCAGCGTTATAACGCCCAGCATGTGTTGCTGGCTGTGCCGCCGAGATTAGCGGCGCAAACAATGACGTTTTCACCGGCGCTACCGGCGGGGCTGACTCATCAGTGGGCGTGCACTGCTACCTGGATGGCACCCCACGGCAAATACGTCGCCCTGTATCCCACGCCTTTTTGGCGAGATGAGCAGCTTTCGGGAGAGGCGCGCAGTCTGCTGGGCCCGCTGGGTGAAATTCATGATATGTCCCATCCAGGTGGTCACGGCGCGCTGTTTGGCTTTTTTAGCTTACCCGCCAGTGCGCGAGCGCAACTGGGTGATGAGGCACTGCGTCAGCACTGCCGCGTACAGCTGGCTAGACTGTTTGGCCCTCAAGCTGCTAGCCCGAGTATGGATGTGATTAAAGACTGGGCGCAGGAGCCGTTCACCGCTACCTATGCCGATCAGATACCTAGCGAGCATCACGGTACTGCGCCGCCTGCTCGCGCGGCTGAAGGGCCTTGGGGGCCTTGCTTAACGGGTATTGGTAGCGAGTGGGGTAAGCACTATGCCGGCTACCTGGCAGGTGCTATTGAAGCCGCTGAGCGAGGCGTCGCGGATGTGTTAGCAAAATAGGGAGCTTGCTTGTTTGGCGCTCGTTCTTCCCAGTGAAAGGCCAGTACAGCAAAACATACTCATTTACTTAAAAAGCCTCCCGCCAATACCGCAACGATGCTTCTGATACCACGCCATGCTGTGTGCCCAGCTCAATCACGGCCTGCTGAACCGCGCGAGCTAACGTTGGCTGATGGCATAGTGCTAACGACCGAATCATACGGGTAATGCGTAGGTGGTTATGGCCACCGGCTTTCAACCAAATGTGCGTTTGCATCGATAATGTCGGCTGGGCGGTTATATCGTTGCCATCGCGAAGGAGTCCAAAAAAATCCAGCATGACATCAAGGGAGCGTTGCTGATGGCGGCGTAAGGGCTCTTCGCGTTCAAAAGCTGCTTGCACGTCACTCGTCAGCAGGGGCGCAAACGCATTAAAACGACCGGCTTCCGGTATGGGGAATAGCCACTGAATGTAGTCGTGGGTATGTTCTAGCCAGAAAGAGGAGAGTGCCCAGATCTCTTCAAGTAGACGCCCTTTATGATCCTGGCCTTCCCCACGATAAAACGCGATTAAGCGCGCATCATTGTCCATTATGCCCCTCGCTTTAACGGTTCAGCGTGACTATGTAGCGCCATTTCCAGGGTGTGGCGTTCGACATCGTGATCGTGGTGGGCCTCAATGCGTTCCAGCGCGCGAATATAGTAGGCGGGTAACCTGTGCTCACGCGCACCGGCCAGCACATGGTGCTTGTACCATGTATACGGACGAAGCCCGAGGGCGGTGACGTTACCGACATACGCCTGCACCTCAAACTGACGGTCACTGGCAAGATCCGTGACCGTCAGCCAGGTTTCGTTGTAGGCCACGCCAAGCCCCTCGTACCGATCGAGGGTGGGTTTATGATGAGAAGCGACCTCCCAAATAACCCCATATACCGCTGACTGCTCTGACGCAGGCACAATATCGCACTTGCCCGAGCCGTCCCCACTACGCTGATGAAACGCTAACCGATAAGACGGCAGCAGGGCGGTGGTCACAAAGCGTGCTGGAATCCGTGCGGCTAAGCGCTGCGTTGACATATTGGATCCATAAGCAAAGCAGAGCATGGCGTTCTCCTTAACGTGACATGGTTATTAACAGCCCGTGTTTAGTGCGTATCGCCGCTGTGAGAGGTGTCCTGATAATGTGCCAGTACCTGGGCCGCATTCGCTTTTAGGGTCTCTCGCCACGCACGGGGTTCAAGCACTTTGACATTGGTGCTCATGCCCATCAGCCACCACAGGGTTTGCTGGTCATCGGGTACATGGGCGGTCAGGCGATACCACTGGCTGTCCGGCAGGGCGTTAATTGTCCCACCACCACTGGGGGAATCAGCCCCTTAAGATACTCCTCGGCAAGCACGAGCGTTAACGCACTCGGCACGTCCAGTGCCGGTAAGTGGCACTGGAACTCTCGATCAAAATACCAACGGTAAGGTTTTCGGCTGTCGTCGCAGCAAATCGGACATAGTGACGCCACCCCAGGCAGTAATGATGAAAACGCAAGAGTCTAACGTGCCTCACAAAACTTAGCGACTCTCTTGGGCAGCGCATCCGTCTCCCGAGCGAGCAAATGAGCACGGTTGCGCCATAGCGCTACGGTGCTCTGTTCAGGTGCCGTATTGGGCAGGTGCGCCCAGAGTGCGGCAGGATGTATGTCGGCCGTTTTCTCTAAGAAAGTGTTGGGGTGTCCTTTCAGCCATAAATACACCGCCTGTGCGCTGCGCCCCATGGAGACGGGAAACAGCAGAGCATCAAACGGGAGCGTAATACCCAGCTCAAGCAGCAGTGCGTTCACCTCATGATCACAGGCGAGGTGCCAGCAGTGATGGTTAGCGACTAGCGGCGCCATTAAGTGGCCCGCGACACAGTGCCAGAGTAAATGCGCCTGTAAAAAACGGCGTGATTCATCGGAAAGTGAAGTGCTGTAGCGAGGACAGAAGTAGAGATGACGCCCATCGGTACTTGCGGAATCAAATGACGGCGCCACGACCGGCGTTAGGGTAAAAAACTGACTTAAAAAATTCATGACCGGGAGCGTGTTAGCCCAAGCGTCGCGATCCGCTTGCCACTTGGCAAGCTCCATCTTTTGCTGGGAGGTCACTGAAGCGGTTGATGAGCACGTCTGTATATCCATATCCTTATCTTCCCTGAGTTAAGAAGGTAAGATGCTACGACAGTGCTGCGACAACTAACGCCGCATTAAATAAGCGATGATGATTCGCTTTAAGAATTTGAAGCCAGGCGATTAAAGAGAATGTGTGTATCCTCTGCGGTACTTCAGGGAAGGTGCAGTATTGCATTCTGAGCACTAGGGCTAATTTTCAGTAGCTCTTTTCAGCGGCTACCAACCTGAAGAAATAATCTTTTTTGT
>NZ_AHBC01000047.1:0-16735 GCF_000236625.2 Halomonas sp. GFAJ-1 | reverse complement strand
GCTGATAGTTTGATTGCAGCAGTTAACACTATTGAAATCCAGAAGGCTGATTTAGTTTCTGTAAATACCGGTGATATTGGTTATAAAGACTTTGAAGCACTGAGTGTTTTAGATAATTTTAATAAAGCAGGGTTGACTGTGACTTATCCGTTAGGAGAGTTGGTGCAGCGTTCCCTCAGTGGTGAAGATTTGCCACAAAGGTATGCTTTAGATGTTTCTAATGAGAAGTTTTTTGCAGTAGGTGAGCTGGATGTCTATGCAGCTGAACGACTCTACAATACTTCGATTGATTTGATTGCTGGCGCTGTTAATAATGATAATTTAGAGCTGTCTTCGCTGGTGTCTTGGGTTGTGAAAGATACTTTTGAAAATATTTATGAAATAAATGTAGAGGATAATGGTGGAGTTGCTTCTGAGTTTTTAGTGAGTGATGCAGTGGAGAATGTAGTTGTAGTAGGAAGTATTCTTGATGATAGCCAAAGCCAAAAGCTGCGCTTTGCTTTAGGAGGTTTTGATAAATTTTCTAACGAACAGGACGGACAACCTGGCGGTAGCATCACTCAATTGTCAAAAACGTTTTTGGTCAATGGTCAACCAGATGGTGATGTTGATCTCATTACTGATTTTCGTGTTGGTGATGCTGATGGGCGTGATGAATTATTTATTGATCTAACTGCCAGTGATGTTGAAATGTTGCGTGGATTTGAGGCAAGTAACGTCATGGATGGCATTTATAGAGCAGGCTTCGGAAAGTATGATGTCAATCAAGATGGTATCGGTACTGGAACTTTAGCTGATGCTGATATTGCCTTTGCCGTATTTACAACTGCCGAATTTGGCGTGGAAGGTGCTGATTGGCTTAGTCAGCTTGGGCTTGCAAACGACGAAGTAGTCTATCTGCTGGCAGGCAATAGTGATACATCAGAAGACCCTGATGATGCTTTACTGCTGCGCGTCTCCTTCTCAGGAGAAGATATTAATACTCAAGCGTTGGCTAACTTCGAAAACCTGGATCTCAACAACTTCCTCGAAGAGAACTGGAACACCAACTACTCTTTCACCTGACCATTTGGGGCGGCTCTGGCCGCCTTAGCGGGTGTTGCGCTCGTTACATGCACTAAGTGGCTGTTGCCCCATTACTATGCTGGTCATCAAGCGTTTACTGAGCGTTAACGCTTGATGGTTTTTTTTAAGTCAGCCGTTTTATAGTTCAATGATTCATCTTGCTCCCATTCAACGGTACATCCATGGCCCAGTTTGAGCTGCATAACCGCAATTTGGCCCCAGAGCAGGTGGCGCACACCCACGATTTTCATCAGCTAATTTTGGCGACGTGCGGTGTCACCGAGCTTGCTATGGAAGGCCAAGGAGAGCGAGTCACAGCTCGCCGTGGTTGCTTAATCCCTTCGTCGCGCCATCATGAGTACCAGGGCGATGGCAGCAATCGCACGCTAGTGCTGGACATTCCCGTGCAGCACTTAGCCACGCTGGAAAAGGGCAGCGAGATTGAGCGCTTATTCGATAAGCCGCGTTTCTTTACCGTTCCACCTGCCTTAAACCAACTTACCCATGCGTTGGCTCATCAGCTTGAGCAGTGCCCGGCGCTGCAAAACGAAATCGCCGTGCTGCTGTTACGGGCGCTCTATATGTATTTACAAGATGAGTCCATACAGACAGCAGGGCAGCTAGGTGCCCGTTGTATCAGCGAACGGCTGGACCTAGAGCGTTTGGACGCCTGGCTAGACCAGCATTTGGCGGATGAAGTGCGCGTTGAGCAGTTAGCTGCCCTGTGTGCCTTAAGTCCAGGCCATTTCCACAGCTGCTTTCGCGAGCTAACGGGTGTTACGCCCCTCGCGTATGTTCAGCGTAGGCGCTTAGAGCATGCTCGCACGTTGGTTCGTCACAGCACGCTTAGTTTAGGTCATATTGCCATGCTGGTAGGCTTTCGTGATCAAGGTAGCTTCTCCCGCGCCTATCGGCGCTACTTTGAGATCGCCCCCTCTTCTGATAGATAAGCCTTGTCGTTAATACTTTTCCCCAATCAACGTTGCTTGGTGTGTTTCAGCACTTGCGGGCAAAGTTTTCAGAGTTTCGGGCAAGCGCGCTGCACCCCATCGTCGTAGTCTCCAACATCTGCTACTACGATTGGAGATCTCGCAATGGCCGCAATTTATCCAGATCATCACTACTTCCAAGGGGTGATGGCAGTCAACAACGCATCGAGATGCCGGCCCAGCAGGGTAAAACGTCACAGTGGGAGGACTAAGTGATGCAGGTTGTCTCTTCTGCAGATGTCGCACGTTACCTTAGTTGGAAAGGCGTGATTAGCCGGTTACATCATACTTTTGTGAAGGGTGTTGAATCTCCGCCGCGTCACCACCACGCCATGTACCGGCCCGATGGTGAAGCGACTATGCTGCTGATGCCTGCCTGGGAGTCGGCGGGCTATATTGGCGTGAAAATGGTAAACGTCTTCCCGCAAAATGCCGATCACGGTATTCCGGCTATCTCTGGGCTTTATCTGCTCAGCGAAGGACAGCACGGCCAGCCCCTGGCCTGTATTGATGGCAGTGAGTTAACGCGCCGACGCACAGCAGCAGCTTCTGCGCTGGCTGCCCAGGCGTTGGCCGTTGAGTCGGCAGAAACGCTGTTGGTGGTGGGTACGGGCAAACTGGCACCTATGGTGATTGAGGCCCACGCCAGCGTTCGCCCCATCAAACGTGTGCTGATTTGGGGGCGTAACCCGAGCAAAGCAGCGGCAATCGCACATGAGTATGCTGACCGTTTTGAAACTCACGTAGTGGAAGAGTTAGCCGCCGCTGTGGGAGAGGCCGACATTGTGAGTTGCGTAACGCTATCCACCCAACCGCTGATTAAAGGCGAATGGCTAACACCGGGCACGCACTTGGATTTAATTGGCGCGTTTCGCCCCCTAATGCGTGAAAGCGACGCAGAGTGCTTACGCCGTGCCGAGGTGTTTGTGGATACCTACGCCGGGGCCAAAGGCGAAGCGGGGGACATTCTGCAAGCCATAGAGGAAGGCGCTTTCCACTTTGATGACATTCAAGCCGAGCTTGCAGAGGTGCTGTCAGGTGCCAAGCCGGGGCGCTCGGATAAAGAGGCCATCACGTTGTTCAAGTCGGTAGGCGCTTCCTTGGAGGATTTGGCCGCTGCGATTGAGCTATGGGAGACACTTACTTCTCACCGTGTCGAGGGGTGAAGCACCTTTTCAAGCGCGGCTAATTTACCGGGTTCCAGGGCTTCTTCCACCGCCGTGATACGGATCACATTCGCCAGCTCAGGGTGCGCTAAACGTGCGACCAGCACACCCTCTGCTAGCAGCTCCTGATGTACCGCGGTGGCAAGTTCGACGGTGGGAAGACGGATGCCGATGAAGTTCGTCGCGCTGGGCAACACATCTGCTCCCAGACCGATAAAATGCAGTGCCAGCTGTTCGCGGCGGGCTTTGACATCCGCAATATGCTGGCGTACTTCCTCGGGGTGGTCGAGCACCACTTCGGCAGCGGCTTGGGTGAAGGAAGAAACCGCGTAGTGAATACGCGCCTTCATCATCATCGTCAGCACGGTAGGCTCGGCAATGGCGTAACCAATGCGTAGCCCGGCCAAACCGTGTGCTTTGGATAGCGTACGCAGGCGAATCACCCCCGGAAGCGCCTTGCTAGCAAAGTCGCTATCCGCATCGTCGCGAAAATCCCCGTAGGCCTCGTCTAATAGCAGCCAGCAAGTTTCTGGCAGCGCTTCGCGTAACGTGAGAATCGCACTGTTGCTATGCAGGTGACCGCTGGGGTTATCCGGATTGGCTAGATAAACCAGCCGAGCATCTTCTTGATGGGCGGCCGCTGCCAGTGCTTCCAAATTGGGTGCGAGTACGCCAGGCGCCTCATGGTAACTTGGCTCAATCAAGCGGCAGCCCTGTCCCTGGGCGAAATAACCGAAGGTAGGGTAGGTGCCTGCGGTGCTAACCACTGTATCGCCCACTGTACAGGTGGTGCGTAGTGCTAGGGCAATCAGGCTGTCGGCTCCGGCATCTACCAGTAGGTGCTCAAGCGGAATGTTCTGCAGCGCGCTCAAACGCTGGCGCACCCCCAGCGCCTCAGCATCACCGTAGCAGTAAACGTGCTGCACCACCGCATCGCCAAAGTGCTCGCGCAGGGCGCGGTGTGGCATATCCAATCCCTCGTTAGAGCCCAGTCGATGAGGAATCTCCCGGCCAATGCGGCGCTCCAACACTTTAATGCCGGGAAAAGGGTTAACAGGGCCTTCGCCAGTGAGGTGGTCGGGATAGCGGGGCATAATGTCTCCAAATCAGATTGCGTAAACGGTAGCTTAGCACTGCAGTGGCCACTCTCGTCCAGCAGGCGCGTATGGTGCTGAGGGTTGTTACACCATGAAAAAAGCCGCCCATAAAGAGCGGCTGAAAACATCCTATTTATAGCATTTTTAGCGCCAAGAAGGGCCACCCATCACGTCTGGCAACCAGAGCGCGATTTGTGGAAACGCTAACACCAGCGCCAGCACGATCAATTGCGCCATGATAAAGGGCACAACGCCTCTATACATATGCCTGAGGGTCACTTCTGGAGGGGTGATCGCCCTTAAGTAGAAAATCGCCGGTGCCAGCGGTGGGGTGAGATAGCTGGTTTGTAGCACCACTAAAAATGCAACACAGAACCAGATCTCATCGAAGCCCAGCATCCTGACGATCGGCATAGCCACAGGGATAATAATCAGTACGACTGAAATCAGATCCAGCACAAACCCTGCAATAAAGGCGATTAGCAGAATCATGCCTAAAATCATCCAGGGGCTCAAGCCGGTGTCCATCAGCAATCCCTGAACCGTCGCCATTCCGCCTGAGGCAAAAAACACCCCAGCAAACATGCTGCCGCCTAATACAATGAGCAGGATCATCGCAGAAATATTCACGGTCTTCACTGCTGACGTCCAAAGAACCGGAACTTTCAAGTTTCGGTAAGCCGCTGCCAAGATGATGGAGCCCAGAGCGCCGCACGCGGCAGCTTCTGTTGGCGTTGCCAAGCCCATAAGAATAGTGCCCAGCACGGTAAAGATCAGCAGCATGGTGGGCACGAGCGCAATCAGCGTGATACGCAGTTTTTCGCCGAGCGGAACATCGGGTTCCTGAACTTGAATGCGCGGCGCCATTTCCGGCTTTAAGTACGCAACGCCAATGATGTAGGCCATGAACATCAACGCCATCAAAAAGCCAGGGATCAGCAAGCCGCTGAACAGCGATCCCACTGAAACCCCTGCCACAGGGCCTAGCACCACAACGGTAATCGAAGGGGGTATGGCTGTACCCAGAGAACCGCTGGCGCAGATGGTGCCTGACATCAGGCTTTTACTGTATTGGTGCTTGAGCATCACGGGGATGGCCAGCATGCCAATGACCGCTTCTGTTGCACCAACAACGCCGCTGGAAGCGGCAAACAGAGTGCCCAAAATGATGGCCCCGATACCCAACCCACCGGGCAAACGGCGCGTCCACATATGAATCGCTTCAAATAAACGCTCGGCTATACCTGAGCGTTYAAGCATTGCGCCCATAAAAATAAACAGCGGTACGGCTGCAAGAATCGAGTTGGACGCCGTGTCTTCGATTTTGGTCAACAGCTGGTAAGCGGCAACGTCGCCAAACTGAATAATGCCAAAGCCGGTGGCCACTAAAATCATTGAAAAGGCGATTGGGAAACCCGCAATGATTAAGGCCATCAGTGCAGGGAACATCAATAGCGCAAGGTAGCTACTCATTCGGCTGACTCCTCTGTGGGGTGTTTACCGACGAGCAAACATAAGGATTTCAGAAGTTCAGCCACTACTTGCAGTGCCAGCAGTGCAAACCCTACAAACCATACCGTGAAGATCGGCCAAACTACCGGGTTCCAAGCAGAGCGGCCTGAGCGTTCATTGGTTTCAAAAGCAGATAGCGCATACTTGGATAGCTCCCATACCAGCCACGCCAATACGGGTAGAAATAGCACGTAACCTATTACGCGAATGGCAGCATTTGCACGTGGGCTAAGCTGTAAAGCGACAATATCTACGCTGACGTGTTGGCCTATACGCAACGCATTGGCCATACCCAGCATGAACATTGCCCCCATTACCATGTAACTAACTTCAAAGGCCCATAAGGTCGGCCTACCGGCTACATAGCGGCTAAATACTTCAATGATTAATGCACCTATTAAAGGCAGGACGAGGAGTGCACCCAACCAGCCAGCAAAGCGGGTGAGCGCCTCTATGGTTCGGATTAGTTTCATGAGGAAATCTCAGCGGATCAGAGGGACATACGCCAACAAACAAAAGAGAGGCCCGTTAAGGCCCCTCTCATTGTTTTAAAAGTGGCTACTAACGGCCCATAACACCAATGGGCAGTCGATATTCAGACCAGTTGCTCATGCTGTCTTTAAACGAGCGCTGAGATTCGAGTACCCGCGCAAACCACTCATTGTCAGCGGCATACTCATCTTCCCACTTGGTTGTCTCTTCATAAATTGCGTCGATGAAGGACTGATCCAGTTCAATCAGCTCATTGGGGCCATCAACCAACTCTTGATAGGCCTCAAGATCAGCGAATGAGCTAGCAAGCCAGGTATCGAAAACCGACAATTTACCGGCAAGACGCAGCATGCTCTGGTCGCGTTCATCTAGCCCTTCCCAGGTATTGCTATTCACCTGGCACTCAAGGAAGCCGCCTGACTGGTGAACGCCAGGGGTAATCACGTATTGCGCGACTTCTTGAAACCCTGTTGGGCGGTTCATTTCAGGGCTGCCCCACTCCGCAGCATCAATCACGCCTCGCTCTAGAGCACTGTAGATATCACTACCCGCCATGACGACCGTAGAAGCGCCTAAACGGGAAGCAATTTCTGCCCATGCGCCAGAGGTACGCAGCCGTAACCCCTGGAAGTCTTCAAGTGTTCTAACCGGCTTGTTGGAATGAAGGAAGATTTCGGTGCCAAGAATGGCACAAGGAAACGCCACAACATCAAATACGTCACGTCGATACTCTTCGTAGAGTTCAGCACCACCGCCTTCGTACATCCATAGCATGAACTCTTCCGGCGTTAAGCCGCTTCAGTGACCTGCCAGCAACGCAGTAGTGGGGTCTGTGCCATAGTCATAGTTAATGTAGTTATGACTAACCTGGGCAACCCCCGACTTCACACTATTGGTAACGCGCAGTGCGCTACCCAGTGTGCCACCGGGGTAGACTTCGATCGCGATTTTTCCATCGGTCAACTCGCTAACGCGATCAGCAAACAGCTGCGCATCACGCTCAAGCCATGGGCCACCGCTCCATGGTGTTGCCATTCGCCAGTTTATATCTGCAGCAGAAGCCGTTACGGATACGCCAAGGCTTAAACCGACCGCCAACGTAATTTTGTTTAGCTTATTCATGGTAGTTTCCTCATAAATGGAGCGTTATAAGTGTGTTTGCTGGCCGTTACTTATGTTTATCGTTTTTTTGAAGTTACCACCTTCGTACATACTGCATTTGGCCCAAACTCAGAAGAATTATGCTGAACCTCAGTAATGGGCAAACTTTGTGTGCAAAAAAGCCTTCGGATGAACTTGGTTCAGGCATGAGGAGGGCGCTAGTGCGTGATGAACGCAGTATGCAGTGAACTGGTGATGTCACAAAGATTGCTGCGTTTTGAAGGGGGTTAATGCAGTATTGGCAAGCGCAGTGGCAAATTAGAAGTGTCTGAGAAAGGCAATACCAACACCAGTCCAAGGATACGGCATGGCTCACTTATTGCGAATCGTGATGATTCACGGCCACTTAAACGGGGTGGTCGAACTCAGTGTGGACGGCCACACCAATATTTGCGGCACCAACGCCTCCGGTAAAACCACGCTACAGCGGCTGGTGCCGGTGTTTTACGGCGAACTACCCAACAAGGTAGTGCCCAAAACCCGCATGAAGTTTGATGCGTTCTACCTGCCCCACCGCAACAGCTATCTGGTGTACGAATACCGTCGCGAAGCGGGCAACATCTGTCAGGCGGTGCTGACCCGCAAAGCCGAAGGTGGGGTGGAGTACCG
This sequence comes from Halomonas sp. GFAJ-1, assembly GCF_000236625.2. Lineage (NCBI taxonomy): Bacteria > Pseudomonadati > Pseudomonadota > Gammaproteobacteria > Oceanospirillales > Halomonadaceae > Halomonas > Halomonas sp. GFAJ-1. Next base: position 8,644 of record NZ_AHBC01000047.1, on the reverse strand, counting down.
CTTTGTGGGCGCGCCTTACCAGCCGGAAGATTATCTGGTGGAGAGCGACGCGGGGGTAGCCGCGCTGGATTACACCCAGTGGGCCAGCGGCCTGCGGCGCAACGGCACGCCCGTTTCTCCCAAGCTGGGCGCGACCTCTGAATTTCGCTCGGTGATTCAAAACGACTTTACCCAGCTGCACGGCAACAGTCGCGACGGCCTTAAGCTGCGCCAAATCGCCGCCCAGTTTAGCCTGGTGAAACCCGAGCGGCGCATCCGCCATATCGAAAAGCTGGTCTCGGCGGTGCATGCCAAAGAGGGCAAGATGGACACCCTCAAAACCATGCTGGCGGCGATTTTCGAAGAGGATGGTGTTGAGCTGCCGGTGACGCGGATTCGCAACACTAAGGCGCGGGAGTGGATTGCCCAGATGCGCCAATCTATGCGCTTGGAACCGCTGCAGACAGCGCTGGCCCGGCTCGCCGGTATCGACCGTGAACTCGCCGACCTGGATGCCACACTCTGGCAACTGAAACCCCAGCTGGAAGATGATCGGCAGAAAGCAGAGCGCCGCATGGCCGATGTGGATGCCGAACTGGCTCGCCATCACCGCGAATTCCAGCAGCGGGAGAGCGACTACGGTGAGGCCCGGGACGCGCTAAACGACCGCCACAGCGAAGTGGTCAGCGATCTGCAGCAGACCCAGCGCCGCTTGAATGACCTGCAAACTCAGTACGAGCACTACGCCGATGCGGACATGCCCGCGCTGGAGCGGGATATCAATGCGCTGCCCCAGTGGCGGGAACAGCGCGACCAGCTGCAAAAGCACCTGAACGTGATGCAGGACGCGGTAAAAGAGAGCCAGGCGCGTTTAGACGGCCGACTGCGCGAACTCTCTGAGGCGCTGGCCCGGCAAACGGGAGAAGCCCAGGAGCTCATCGACGCTTTAATAGAAGAGAAAGCCCAGCGCCGTGAGCAGCAGTGGGAAGCCGAACAGCAGTTGAACGAGCGCTACCAGCAGGAGCGCCAACGCCTGGAAGGCGAGTACCAGGCGCAGCTGGAACTCGGCGTCGAGCAGCTCGCCGAACTAAAGGCACAGCTCTCGCTCTCGACCCAAACCGCCGAAGAGGCATCCGAAGCGGAGCTTGCCCAGGCGCGCCTGGATCAAGCCCAGCAGGAGCGCAGCGCCTCGGCGGCGACCCTGGAAGGCCTGCGCCGGGAGTTTGAAAGCTGCCGCCGCGCCCGGGACGACGCCGAACAGCAATTGGTGCAACTTCGCCAGCAGCTGGAGCGCGCCGAGCAACGCTGTTACGCGCTCTATCAGCAGCGCGACCCGGAGCAGGGCAGCCTGCGCCACTTCCTGCGCTACCATCGTCCCGGTTGGGAGCAGCAGCTAGGTAAAGTGATCGCCCCGGAGCTGCTGGAGCGGCGTGATCTTGCCCCGCAACTGGCAGAAAGCGGCAGCGATGACCTGTTTGGGCTGGCGCTGGATCTCTCCGCCATCGCCTTGCCCGACTACGCCCAGGATGAAGCCAGCCTGCTGGCCGCCATCGAAGAGGCGGATGGTGCCAAACGCCGGGTGCAAACGGAGAGCCAAGCCGCCGAGAAATCGCTCAAACAGCATAACGAGCGGGTGCAGCAGGCTGATGAAGCCCAGGATCAGGGCCGCATGGCCCACAAGCGCGCCGAGCAGGAAGTCGAGTTTGCGCTAGAGGCCCGCCGCCAGCAGCAGGAGCGCCACACCAAGCGCCAGCAGGAGCGCCGCACTGCTCATCAAACTGCGTTAGCCAGCCAGGAGCAGGCACAAAAGGAGCTGCGGGAAGAGAAGCAGAAAGCGCTTGACGCCCTTAGCGAGACCCATCAAAGCCAGCTGCTGGAGCTAAAAGCCGACGGCCAGAGCCAGGTGGATAGCCTGGAAGCCCAGCTGCGCCAGTATAAGCAGCAGCTAAGCGACGCCAACGCCGAGCACCAGCGCCAGCGTGGCGAACTGGAAGAAGCCTTTAGCCAGGAACTGGCCGAGCAGGGCGTCGACCCCGCCAAACTCAAAGATACCAAGCAGCGCCTGGCGAGCCAGGAAGAACGCATCCGCGTTACTGCCGCCCGCCAGGATGAACTCACCGAGTACACCCGCTTTATGCGCGTGGAGTGGGGCCAGCATAAACCGCAGTTGGTCGCCCAAGCGGCCGAGCTGGAGCAGGCGGAACAAAAGCTGCAGCGTGACAAAGAGCACCTGAAAAACGACTTCCAGGCGGCGCGCAAAGCTCATCAAAGCACGGTCAGCACGCTAAAAACCCAGCGGGAGAGTGAACATGGCTGTTTGGAAGCGTTAAAGCCGCTGCTGAGCCAATTGGAAGCCTTGGCCATCGAACCCGACGGCCAAGCCCCAGGTGCCCCCTTGGGCGATGTAGAGGAGCGCATTGAGCGAGCCCGCCAGGCGCTGGGCAATCGTCACCAGCTCATCGAGCAGCTACGCCGTGGCTGCCTGGAGGTGGAAAGCCAACTGATCAAAGACGCCAGCAGCGGCTTCGCCGAAGCGCTGGAGAGCGAACGCAGCAAGCTGCAAAGCGACAACCCGCGTCTACAGCTGCCGCTACTGCGCGACATGCTCAAACTGCTGGAAGATCAACAGCAGCAGCTGATTCAGGAAGGGCGCAACCTAAGCGACGACCTGGATAAGTTCTTCACCGTATTCCGCGATCTGAACCGGCGCATCAGCGCCCAAAGCCGCCGGCTTTCCGAAGAGGTCGCCGATGACCTGCGCCTGGAAGGCATCAGCAAAGCCGAAGTGCGCATTCAGTCCACCATTGATGAGCTGGGCTTCTGGGAGCCGCTGAAGCTATTCGCCCAGCGCTATAAAGAGTGGCGGGCATCCGGCCAGACGCTACCCAGCGACGACTACCTCAACGCCCTGGCGGACGTGGTGGATCTGTTGCGCAGCGACCAGCAGTACAGCTTTGAAAGCCTGCTGCGCCTGGAGCTGCACCTGAACGAAGGCGGCACCGATCTGGTGATCAAAAACGACCGCCAGCTGCTGGAATCCTCCAGCCAGGGCATGGCGTATTTGATTCTGTGCAAATTCCTGCTGGCGTTTACCCGCCTGCTGCGCGGCGATGCGGAAATTGCCATCCACTGGCCCATCGATGAAATCGGCACCCTGGCCTACCACAACGTCGAAAAACTCTTCGACGCCTGCGACAGCAACCGCATTCATATCGTCGGCGCGTTTCCCAACCCCGAGTCCGATGTGCTGCTGCTGTTCGCCAACCGCTACCTGATTGATCGCGATGAGGCCAACCCCAACAAGCGGGTGTTAAAACGCATCGAGCCACGGCTAAGCCGCCTGGCCGAACGGCTCCAGGAGCGTCAGCAGGAGGTGACGGTATGATTGAACATGGCCCACTGCTTGAACGCCTGCTGGCGGGTGAGTTTGTCTGCCCGATTAGCGATGAGAGCGGCTATCGCCATCTCACCAATGAAGAGACCCGGGAGGAGATCGATACCTACCTGCGGCCGCTTAATCGGCGGCTGGCCAGCAATGAAGATGGCAGCGTCTATTTTCTGGCCTGGCGTCAGCTCAACGACAGCGCCCGAGATCAGCTCTCGCGCCAGCTCAGCGATACCCTCAATAGCCTGCTGCCACTGCTGGAATGGCTACAACTGGTTCAAGAGGCGCTGGGCCGCGATACCCTGGCTGCCCCCGGCGATGTGCTCAAACCCGCCGAATTCAGCGCCAAGTGTGAAGACAACCAAAGCCTGCGGGAACGCCTGGAGCGCCTGGCCACCGACAGCTTTTTTGGCTCCCAAAGTGACCAGCTGGATGCTCAGGTAAAGCAGGTGTTCAAGCGTCTGAAAGAGCACGGCTACCTGCTCCAGCCCCATTCAGAGCGGCAGGTATTCGTGGTCACCGGCAAGATCGACTACCTGGTGGATCTGGTGCGCTTTATTCGCGATGAAGAGAACCTGCCCATTGAGGCTGATAGCGAGGAAGGCTCCGGTTCACAGGAGGCCCTTCTGTGAATAAGAGCGTGAATAAGAGCGTGAGCAAGAACGCGAACAGCAATGGAAATGAGCTTGAAAGCCGCCTGCTGAAAACCGGCAGCGAACGGCTGGCGCTGCTGGGCAGACACGCCGATGTGTTGATGCAGGCCTACACCCGCGATGAAGTGCCGCTGGAAGCGCTTAGCGACAGCGCGCTACGAAAGCTGCTGGCGGCGCGCATTCTATGGCGGCCGGATGAGCAGAGCGGCGTGAAGCTGGCGCCTAAGGTGCGCGAACTGATCGCCGAGATGCTCGCCGACGAGACCCGCCGCCATGTGAATGCCGATGTAGCAGAAACCCTGGAGCTGATTCGCGCCCTGGTACACAGCTACCGAGAGGCGCGCAGCCGCGGCGAACACTGGCGGTTGGAGCAGCAGTTGATGCGCCTGCGCCAGGAGGTCGACGACCTGAACGGACGCTTCGCCGACGCCATCGACAGCCTATGGCAGCGGCTGAATAGCGATTTTGGTTTCGTCAGCCAGCTCAACGACAAAATCCGCGAAAACGACCGCGCCCAGAAGCAGATCGCCAGGCTGCTGGATGGCCTGGCGCTGATCGACTTCGACGAGTTGATTGAGCTGGTAGGCAGCGACGGCAGCCTGCGCAAGCTATTGATCAGCCAGCTTCAGCAGCAGCTAAGCCACCACTACACCAGCCTGCGCGAAGTGCAGCGCCGCCTGATCGAACTGATGGCGCGCTTTCGTAAGCAGCAGGCGCGCAGCCGTCTAATCAGCGGCATGGCCGCCTTTATGCGTGAACACCCTGGCTTTGTGCCGGGCAACTACGCCCGGCGCAGCGAGGTACCCACGCTGGTCAATCAAGCCGCACCGCTAAGCGCAGCCGCCGCCCCGGCGCTGGATCGTAACCTTGATAGCCAAGTGCTTGCCGAGCTGCTCCACCAGCTACCCCAGCCACGCCACACCACGCAAACGGTAGAAGCCGCAGCCCCTGCTCAAGCACAAGAAAGCAGCCTGGCCGCCGCCCGCCAGCAGGCGCTGAAACAGGATGTGGAGCACTTCTACTTGAGCGTGATCGATCAGCCCCAGGCGGAGCCGGTCAGCGCCCTTGAGTACCTGCACGAAAGCCCTCTGGAATGGCCCGATGAGATCTGGCTCTTCCAGGTGATTTCCGAATACCAGGGCCTGCCCCGCAGCGACCAAAAGGCGTTTAAGCTCAAACAGCAGGAGAGCCAGGCCAGCCAATTCAATCACCTGCGCCTGATCCACGACGTTGAGCTGCAGCTAGCCGTATGAACCTACCCGGTCGCGCCCGCAATGGGCTAAACGGCGTCGCCCGCGAACTGCTCCGCAAGCCCATAGTAGAAAAGCCCCGTGGCCAATGGGTAAACGACGTAGTGGCTTGGTGCCACCAGCACGACATTGACCTAGCCTCGCGCATCAACGGCAAAACGCTACGCTTTGACGCCGCATTGCTGGCGCAGATTAATGACGTTCTAGAGAGCGCCCGCATAGCGCCACTAGGCCGCTCACTCAGTGGCCTGACTAGCAGCGCTCAGGCGAAAGAGGGCGTAGAAGAAGATAAAGCCACCCGTGAAAGCCCCCGAGCACGTCGGGTGCTCGTCAGCTTTCCGCCACAGCCAACAGCAGGGCTTGCCAGCGAGCCACGAGCTATTCGCGATGTGGATGTAATGGGGCTAAAGCTGAGCGCCTTTAGTGCACTAATTCAGGTCGAAAACCTGGACAGCTTCTATGAGTTTTCGCCGGAACTACCCGCACTAAGCGGTTACGCAAATCCGCTAGTCTTTTACCGTGGCGACAGCCACTACGGTGGTGGCTTTGCATTACTCGCTGAGGCGTGGCACAAAACCCGCCGAACACACATCTACGCCGGTGACTTTGATGTAAAAGGCGTCACACTAGCGCTGGATAGCGGCGCTACTCATTTACTCCTGCCCGATATCGAATGGCTCACCCAGAATGCCACGCCGTTGCACGTGCCTGCTGAGCAGTTTCCTTATCAGCGCAGGCTACGCAAACATCTTGCCGTGCTGCCGTCTGATCATCCTTTGCGTGAGTATTTGACGCTGCTGCTTGAAAAGCAGAAGGGACTAAAGCAGCAGTGGTTGGGTGGGGAGATGGTTTGTGTGGCGCTTAGCTAAAAGCCGTTTTGTTGTGGCTGTCACTCAACCCCAATATTTCACGCTTTGCCTTGGTTGGCTGTTAAAGGCCTAATCAGCCAGAGGTCTTCATTAGATTCGAAACTGACGCAGGCTTGATGCTAGCCAAATCGGCTTTACTTGCCTGGAGAGTCGCTGTTAATACCGGCATTTATCCTATCCTGTGCTTCCTTAAGCCTTGAAACGATGGTCTCGAAATCGTCCGGGACGCCAAAAAACATCCTTCCTTCAATTGCAGCGTTGTGATCTGCTGCAATCTGCTTGAGTCGGTCATCTTCTGGTATAAGAACAAGTTGCCCCTTCCGCACTTCCTCGAAATTCACACCCCTCTGGGGCCATCGCTGGCTCTTCATAGCCACCACGTCGACCATCGCTTCCGTGGCATCAATGTGAGCAATAAAATCATCTTGTTGAAGGAGGCAGTCCACGTCGTACCAATGCCTAGCCAGGCGATGTGGGTCTGGGTCTTTTTCCTGAGTCGAAAATTGATGCAGTGCGGTCAGCTTTTCCCAAAGAACATAGCCAGGGTGATATGCTTCAACCGTTGCTTGAGGAAAAGCGATGACTTGCAGTTCTTCTAATTCTGCAAGATAGCATTTGATCTTATGGCTTATCGTTGGTCGGCCCCGGTTTCGGCCACCGAATTCCAGCAAGATGTAGTCGAGTTGGTAATTACTGTCGTAGCTGCTCAGTCTTGGAAAATGGACGTTGACTTTTTCCCCTTTCGAGCTCAGCTCAAGCTCCGCTCGTAGCCCAGCAATCTCATAGTGAGCCAGTTTTTCGTTGAGGCGATCAACAAGATCGGTAGACCACTCTGTAAGTAGTTTTGTCTGCCGCTCGCGGAACTTTTTCTTCTGACTATTGCTTTGGGTAGATTGATCCCAAGCTGCGATCTCATCAGGTTCGCCAGCGAGATCACTCCAGTGAATGGAGAGGTCAATGTCTTCCGAGAAGCGTTCTATGGCACTCCAGCACTTGCTCAGGGCGGTGCCACCCTTGAAGGCGGTTGAGTGGGCGCCAAGCAAGTTTTCGTCATAGAGTAAACGAAGAACCTCCGCTACCCAGATATCCTTCTCAAGGAAATTCTGGGCAAGACCAGCGGGATGCTCTTGGGCGCCAAGGTTTAAGATGGCTTTCAGCTCGTCATGCTTTTTTGGATCGCGATAAAGATCGAAAATGTCCGTCAAACCATCATTTCCTTTTCAAACTGCTCTAATTTGTCATGCCATCCTTCAGGCAGAGAAGTGGACTTGAGCTTTTTGATAGCCATTCGACTTTCTGCCTCAGAAAGTTTCAGCCTGGAAATGGCCTTTTTCAGTCCGCTGAGCTTAACGGAATTGGCTGGGGTAACGGTTAAGCTTCGCAATAGCTCACCTTCCGGTCGTGATTTCCACCGAAGCTTTGATTCTGCGACATGCCGCACCTCGACGACTTCATTACCTATCGAAAACGTTCGGCTGGCACCGTTACTCCAAAATACCGTTTTGACAGGTGCCTGTGTTTGCAGGCCGAGTCGATAAGCGGACTCAACGCCTTGTCTCACTAATGTATAACCATGCTGCTGAGCCCATTTCTTTGCGATCTGCTCTGCACTTGCAGTGATCTTGATAGATGGCATGCTGGCCAGGGGCTTTGGACGAACATACATACCTTTGGCCACACGCTCGACCACGCCTTCTTGAGCGAGCCTGCTTAGCGCTTTTTGCACAGACGCACTTGATCCCAGCTCATGGAACTGGCTGATGGAAAACGGGACGCCTCGCCTCATGTGCCGCAATCGACGGGTGATTTTTTCTGACGTAGACATGGTTTAACCTGACATGATGGTTACACAGTAAAATCAGTCTAGCCCTTTAATAATAGGGTGTGCAAGCGTTTTGATGTCAGGATAGAAAAGCTTCATTGAGCGTACTTTTAGTGATGGAGAAATGAAGTGATCCAATTGAAATGGTCATCTTGATACGATCCTACCTAACATCAGGTCTTGCATACCAAGCTAACATTCCATTCCTTGAAAGCCATCTTGATTACCCACGTGCACGGTGACCACTGCTATGGGCTGCCGGGCATACTGGCGAGTGCGGGGATGGGCGATTGCCTACGCCCCTCTTGAAATGGTCTCAGCCCTAAGTGAAACCAGCGTGCTGTTCGCCGCGCTGATTTCCACCATCATCATCAAAGAAGCTTCATCGCTTGCGACATTCCGTTAACACTCTACAAGCTTAAGATCACTCAGCTTTTATTGAATGTTTCAATTCCCAAAGCTCCCACACGTCATCTTTTTGGCCTCCGGCCTTCAAATAAAACTGTTTGGCTGCGTCGTTATCTTGAATCGCCCCGGATATTCTAGACACCCGTTAGGCTCTTAAAGTAACGCCTTTCATACTCAACCGGTGACAAGTTATCACTTGTGCCGTGTCGGCGCTTTGGGTTGTAAAACATTTCAATATAATTGAACACGTCACATCTAGCTGCTTCGCGTGTTGAATA
>NZ_AHBC01000048.1:0-40854 GCF_000236625.2 Halomonas sp. GFAJ-1 | reverse complement strand
TTTGGTGGCTGTTAACACAACGGCTTCAACTCGTTGACTGTATGAATGTATAGTGCCAGATAAATACGAAACTACAACCCCTGCAGCGCTAGCGCGCTGCCCGCTTGTATCCCCGCCCTCAATCGGGCGAGGGTTTACGCGGATTTTTGCTAAACGTGTGGACCGCGCCTTTTTAATGCCCATACGCTTTCACTGCACCCTCGCTCGTCGGCCTCACCGTTTTCTAACAGCTCGACCTGAAAGTTAGGCGCCAGCAAGCGTTCAACTTCTCTACTGGGAACGCTAAAGGGCGGCCCAGCCTCCTGATCCCCGTGGGATAAGCTGACGAGCAGACCTTGAGCCCCAGGCGGAACTAGCTGGGCTAGATGAAATGCATAGCGCTCGCGGGTGGCCGGTGGCAAAGCAATCAGCGAGGCGCGGTCGTAAAACGCCCCCACTTCCGCCGCCTGCTTGATATGCAGATGAAAGAAATCTCCGCACCACAGCTCAACGCTACCTTGACGAGACACATCAAAGCCTGCCTGGGTATAGCGGGAGACTCCGGCGCTCCGCTGGGCAAAAAACTGCTCAATTGCTTCCGGCGCTAGCTCAATACCCAACACCGGATGCCCCTGTTCAGCCAACCAGCGCATATCTAGACTTTTGCCACATAGCGGCACCAGCACTTTGGCGCCGGGCGTTACCCCTAGCGTTGACCAATAGCGAGCCAACGCCGGATGAGTGTCGGATAAGTGAAAGCCGATACGCCCCTCTTGCCAGCGCTGTCGCCATGGGTTTTCCATCGCTATACCCTCGTTCAAAGCCCTCGTTTAAGGCGCTCGTTTAAAACCAGCGGTCGCGCTTTTTACGACGGCGAGGCAAATGGGGAACAATCAACCCCACCAGTAGGCCAGCGCCCGCCACACCACCGCCGTACATGAAGTAGCGCATTAGCAGGTCTTCTTCCTGGGTATCTAAACGCGCCTGGAGTGCCCGCACCTGCTGGCGAGACTGTTCTGCTGCGCTATCAAGCTCGCGGTTGCGTGCTTCTAGCTCGGCAATACGCTGCTCACGCACTTCCAGGGTTTCACGCATGGAGCTAACCCGCTGCTCCCAGGTAGCGTTAATACTGTCCAGCTCTTCGGTCAGCTCACCCACTTGGCTCTCAAGCACCGGCAGCTGTTCACGGGCGCTGGGGGTTTGCTGTAACTCGCTGCTTAACACCCACACCGTATCGCCGCTGCTACTGCGCACGCGGGTGTAATTACCGCTGGTTTCAAGCGCTTCTACCTGCTCACCAGCATTCAGCGTTCCCACGATGCGGTAACCATCAGTGGGGCCGCTGCGTACATAGGTGTTTAACTCATCGCTGACCCAGGCCTGACTATCAGACTGGGCAAACGCTGAGGTGCCGCTAACGCTTAACAACACACCTACGGCAGCGGCATAACAACTCAAACGAAATTTTTCTACTGGCATGACGTCATGTCCTGATCGTAAAACGGGCGGTGGCCGACGAAGTCACCCGCACGTACCGCTAAGCTTTGCGCTTGTATTAGGCGCTTACCCTTCTCCGCGGGGAGGCAACGGAAAGGGACGAGGAAACTCCGCAACACGGGCATCGCTTTTTACTGCCTTTAAAGGACCTTCGCGCTCTACTTCATCAATGCGCACAATGGCATTGAGAGGCAGATAACTTCGCTTCACCCCCTCAAAGGTTCGCTGTAGTTTTTCAGCTCCTGGATCAACGACTACCCGCGATGCATCGTCAAAGACAAACTCCTCGACTTCAATAAAGCCCCAGAGTTCGCTTTGAAAGATCTCTCTTACATATAAATCCCAAATTTCACCCTGTTGGTGAACCACTACACGGTAAATCGGCTTGGCCGCCATCTTGGCCTATTCCTCTTGCCACTTGAAGGTAACGTTATCCCGCCTAGCCTATCATATTCCAGGGTAGCGCCTTTAGCAGACATCATCGAAAACAGCGCTTTCATTGTTTATCAGCCTCAAAGGGAAGTGATTAGCCGGTGGTAGCGCCCTTCGTGTATGGTGAGATGTACTTTGGTGAAGTTACTTACTGGCCGCCAGGCTTTAAAAACTTTGAATTAATGGAGCGCGTTTACGGTTTTAACGCTTATCAAGCATCAATGATTGCTCTTAACCCGTAAAGTACACAGAAACAAGTGCACACCTTCTTTCCGAAAGAGGCCTGAGGGGGACAGAGGGTTCTGCAAGTTGCTTTGGCGTTTACCCACACCGCCGCATTGGAGGCTTGATCTATTTAAAACGCCCAGAGGATCTCGACTTCTATGTATAATCCCCGCTATAGCAAGGGTAAGGAGTCTATGTGACGAACCACCAAGAGGCCTCTTCACCTGAAGATGCCAAGCTCAACGATCTCTTGAGCAACTTTGATGACGCGGTGCGCCTGCTTTTGCAGGCGCCTGATGCCTCCAAAGTAGCGAAACTCCCCCGGGTAATGGATGCCGCGCGACGTGCCTTGATGGAAGACGGCGGCTGCGCCGCCCTTGAGGCACGCGCGGCGGATTTTGAATCCGCCGGGGTATTTGAAGGGTCTGATTGGGCAACTCCCCAGTATTTAATCCCTACGCTTACCCCCTTTGCGCTGAAAAGTGCCGATGCAAATGTCGTTGTGATCGAAGCATTGAGCGAACTGCGACTTCTGGCCGTTGCTAAGGGCGATTATCTGCATTCGCTGGTCTCCCAGGAGCATGCTCATCACTATTTAACCCAAGTGATGGCCATTAACCTGTGGCTGCTGTTCAACGCACCAAGTGAAGCAGAACGTGAAACCCAGGGTCGGTTAGCTAATATCCCCCGCCAGCTCTTCCAGCACTTGGCTGAGCGTATTGGCTACGAACATGTTATTGACCAGCTAATTGATGAAATCTGGCGAATCCTTAAGCAGCGTCCGATTCAGGTCGATGCCATTAAGCAGATGATTACCCAAATCGCCTTGTGCCAAGCCAACCCAGAGATAGACCTGGGCTCAAGCGGCCAAGGCGCCGACAGGCTGGTCAGCTCGCTTTACGGGCCGACCCAAGCCTGCCGAGAGGATCCAGGCGTTGCGCTTTACCGAGAACGATTGGAGCGGATGGACAGCGCTGCATTGCAAGCGGAATCCACCGGCTTCGCCCGTGCCATGCACGATACGGGGCTAGTATCACCCTACCATGCCGTGCTGATGCGCTATTTGCTGGAAGAAGGCGACCACCTGCTCTCCGAGGCATTAGGGCTATCAGCCACCGGCCGTGACTGCCTGTTGTGCTATCGCGAGCTGGTACACGCGCTAATTCGTAGCGGCGTTTATCCAGCTACCGCCCAGGCAGTTTATGGCCTAGCACTGCTACTTGAGCGAGGTATTCTTTATCAAGCTCCGGTAGCACCCGCCATGTGGCGCCAACTTAATCTGCAGCTGTCTGAGTGGTCAGAGGCGCGGCTTACCATTGCCTACGGCGATTATGCGTCTCCGCGGGCACGCTTAATTGAAGGCGTACTCTGTATGCTGGGGCTTCCGCTAGGCGTTGGCCAAGGCAACAATCCCACATGCCAGTCGGCTCGGGCACTTTCCATGTGGGCCTATAACGACCCCGACTACCTGCTGCAAATGGTGACCTGGGCGGCACGTGACGACGAAATTATCATGCATTTCGAAGGCCAACCTATCTCTTCCATGGAAAGCGCGCTGGGCGTTGCCGCCGAGTTGCCTATGGATCTAGATCCAGTCTCGCTGATTGTTGTGCCCCACCTAGACCGTATTTATGCCGAAATGGGCAGGCGCTGTATTGGCCGTGAAGGCGACCCCCACCGCTGGGTAAATCCCGAGTTTCACGGATGGTGGTCTGGTCGTGGCTTTAGCATCAATGTCGACGTTGCAACAGGTCAACTCTGTAATGTGGATGACTTTGTGCGCCACTTCTACGCAAGCTACCACCCTTACTACAATGGTAATCAACCGCTTATTCACCCGCAGCCGGCTGGCATTGCGGTGACCGACAGTGCCGCCCGCTTTATTGGCTGGCATGCGATTACGATTTTACGCGCGTCACTCGACCCAAATGACGTCATGCGTATCTACTTCTATAACCCCAATAACGATAGCGGGCAAAACTGGGGCGACGACGTAAAAGTCGGCACCTCCGGTAACGGCGAACGGTTTGGCGAAGCTTCACTGCCCTTCGACCAGTTCACCTCCCGGCTGTATATTTACCACTACGACCCACTGGAACGGGGCGAGCTTGCCAAAGTATCGCATGAGGAGCTTGAAAGCGTTAAAGGCTATCTTCACCGTAGCTGGGGGGCTGCTCGACTGCCGCCTACCGAACTTCAGGCAAACGAAGGCCCCAACACGCCGCCAGAAGGGCCCTAATAGCTGCCATTAATAACCCCATAGACCCCATGATTCGACTCGATCAATTGTTGGTCAGCCAAGGGCTGGCCAACTCACGTACCCGCGCCCAACGGCTGATCCGTAATGGACGCGTTCACCTTGCCGATGGGCGCGCGCTTATCAAACCTTCGGAAAAGTGGCCCGCCGATATCCCGTTACAGGTAGAAGATGATCCGGAGGAGCGCTATGTTTCCCGGGCGGGTTTAAAGCTGGAAGGTATCCTTAAGGCACTTGAGATGCGCCTGGATGGGCGAGGCGTGCTGGATATTGGCCAGTCCACGGGCGGCTTTACCGACTGCGCGTTGTCGTTTGGTGCCCAGCATGTAGTGGGCGTTGAGGTGGGCCACGGCCAGTTGGCAGACACGCTGCGTGCCGACCCAAGGGTAGCTTGCCTGGAAGGTTTAAACGCCCGCCAAATGAGCACCTCGAAAGCCCTTCTGCAGGCGCTCACAGAGCACCCCATTGACCTTGCCGTCATGGATGTCTCGTTTATCTCGCAAACCCTTATCTTACCCGAGATTGCTGCACTGCTGCCCCAGGCAGGCCAGCTTCTCTCGCTGGTAAAGCCACAGTTTGAGCTGGAGCCCGGCGCGTTAGATAAACGCGGCGTGGTGCGCAACCGCAGCCGCTATGCCGAGGTAGAGCAGAAAATTCGTGGCGCCTGTGAACAGTGCGGGCTGCATGTTAGCCATTGGCAAGAGAGCCCGATTACCGGCAGTGACGGTAATCGGGAGTTTTTACTGTTCGCCAGTAAGCGATAGTCAACGTATTGAGTTTGAGATTAATTAGCTTAAGTTAGCGGGCGGTAGCCGCTTGGCGGACTGCACTTTGATGGTCTTCCCATCATCGGGGTGCAGCCACACATCCATCTGCTCAAAGGCTATCCGCACGCCCGCTTCCCGAAATAGCTCATCCACCCGGCAGTTAACCTCATCGGCGGCAAACAGCCGGTCAACCAAGTCATTAACAAAGATACGCAGTTCAAAGTTCATACTGTGCTGCCCATAGCTTAGGCAGAACACTTGGGGCTCCGGGTCTGTTAGTACTCGCTCGTTCTCATCGGCGGCTTGGCGCAGCAATTGATGTACTAACGGCAAGTCAGACCCGTGGGAGACACCATAAGTGAGTACCACGCGGGTAACGTTATCCGACAGCGACCAGTTGATAAGCTGATCGGTGACAAAGGTTTTATTAGGAATAATAATCTCTTTGCGATCAAAGTCGGTGACCGTAGTGGCACGAATGCGTATTCGGCTAACGGTGCCATGAAGGTTGCCAATGGTAATCGTGTCACCAATCCGTATGGGGCGCTCAAACAGGATAATCAGGCCGGAAATAAAGTTGGCAAAGATCTCCTGCAAACCAAAGCCCAAGCCGACACTCAGCGCCGCCACCAGCCACTGCAACTTATCCCAGGAAACGCCCAGCGTGGCCAGGGCCATCACGACCCCCGTACCGACGATGGTGTAGGAAAGCAGCGAGCTAATCGCATAGGCACTGCCCTGCTTGAGCGCTAGGCGCGAAAGCACCATCACTTCTAGCAAGCCAGGTAGGTTACTAGCCATAATAAACGTTAGCGCAATAACAAGCAGCGCGGCGAACACATCCGAAATCGATAGCGTATCGCCAACTAAGTCGCCCTCCTGGGCATCCCATAGCGCTACGTGATCTAGATAGCCCAACACCGTGAGCAGATCCGCCCACACCAAATACAGCAGCGCGCTGAACCCAATTAACAAGATAAGTTTAGAGAGCCGCAGCGACTGGGTATTGATCTTCTCCATATCCAGCGGCGGCTCCTCCACAACCTCCAGCCCGCCTTCAGCACCTTCTTGCACCATGGCGCGGCGCCGGGCCAACGCGCGACGATACGCAAGCCTGCGCGCCGCCACTGCCAAGCTACGCACGACGGTAGCTTCAACCACTACCCATAGCCCTAAGAGGTAGAGCGTACTGGCAAAGCGCCCGACTAGGCGCAGCGCAGTATACTCGTACCCCCAGGCGACTAAGCCCAGCAGCATTAGCGGCACCGAGGCCATCGTTAACCCGAGTATCAAACGAAAGAGCCTTACGCCAAAAAATGGTACATGGGATAAGATCAATTGCCCCAGCCACCAGCTCATGGCGAGTAGCCCCATAGAGAATAACCCCATGGCCACTGGTCGCAGCGCCAGGGGTGTTTCCATCTGTTCTGACATGGCGGCAATAGCCACCACAGGGGCCAGCGCAACACCTAATCCGCCAAGCAACTTACGCAGCCGTGCGTTATAGCCGGGAGACCAGGTAAAGTGCCGCTCGGCTACTCCGTCAGGTATGAGCAATCTACGCCCAAGAGCTACTACGCCCCAGCTTAAGCCTAGCTGCAACAGCGCTGGCGCCACACTATTTGCCAACGCGCCTTGCCCCGCCTGCAGCCCAACGCCGATGCCCGCTAACGCCAGAGGGCCAGGGATGGCCAGCAAGGCATTGAGCAGCACCGCTTTAGGCGTATGGAGCTGGGTATCGCTTTTTAATCGCCCAATTTGCGAGTGGATAAGCGCTAGTCGGGTTTTAATGCGACGACGCAAGCCGACGAGTAGCAGGCCAATCAACACCAGCGGCGCTCCGCCAAGCATTTGCCAAGAAAGCCCCTCCCACCGGTTCGGCAAAATAGCGCGCCATTCGCCCTCCCGCCATTCAGCACGGACATTGTTAGGCAACTGACGCAGCCAATTCAAATCTAACGGGCGGCTATTGGCGACCCAGAACAACTGCTCATCAATCGTGGCGCGTAAGCTACGCGTGGTCATTAGTAACTGCTGCTGATTGAGCTGCAATTCGATGGCGGCACTTAACAAGCTGCCATAAGACTGTTCAAGCTGTTCTACCAGCTCGCGACGGGATTGATACAGCCGTGAGAGGGAGTTAACCAAGCCCGGTGTAACCTCGACCCCCGCTTCTTGCAGCCGCTGGGTGGCTAGGCGCTCGCCTTGGCGTAGCTGGTCACGTTGGCGGATTAAATCAAACTGCTTTAGGCGCAGGTCTGCAATTTCGTCCTGTAAATCGCGCCGGGGAGCGATAGTCGGCAACGACTGACGCTGCTCGCGAAGGATGCGTGAGAGCAGTTGGCTGCCGCGAATCGCATCTAGCTGTTCATTTAGGCTGCGCTGCAGTTGACGCACTTGGTCTAGCTGTCGATGGGCTTCAATATTTTCTCGCACTATGCCGTTGGCGCGATCGGTAGCACGCAGGAGTTCAAGACTCAGCTCTTGGTTAATTTGCTGGGCGCGCAGCACCACAGGGTGACCTTCAGCAATCAGCGGGTCGTCTCGGGCGGCATCGGCAATCGCCTGCTCAGACTGCAGGCGCCGCTGGCGATCAATCACGCCTCGTAGCAAGTTGAGCTGCTGCTCTTGATGCTCTATTTGCAACGACAGCAAATCACGGCGCTGCTGGGCTAGCTCGCGTAATCGACTGTTAGCACTTAGCTCGCGCTGATTTAAGTTTACTTCGCGCTCTGCCAGAGCCCGCTCAAGGCGCAGCTGAATCAGCTGCGGATCGTTCTGAGCGGAAAGCTGCCGACCTTCAAGCAATGATTCCCGTTCGTCGTAGTCGCGTCGTAAGGTCTCAGCGCGCTGCAATGCGTCGGAAATTGATTGTTGGGCACGTTCTGGTAGCGTTTGGGCGGCAAGCAGCTGGGAATTGACATCAGCCAGTTGGCTCTCCAACTGCTGCAGCTCTACCACGGACTGCGCCTGCTGAGCCTCCAGCGCTTCAAGCGGCATATCACTTAGATTATCTACCGAGAGCTGCAGGCTCTCCTCTTCTGCTTCGTTTAACTCTCGCTCTAAACGTAGTAATAACTCCGGCGCTTGCGCAATACGTTGCTCAAGGGCGTTAAGACGCTCATCAACAGCGCTCAAGCGCTCATAGGTCTGAAGCGCGGCCTCTAAGGCTTCTTTGTCTCTAAGCTGCTGAGCGTTTAACTCGCTTTCCTGAGCCACCAAGTCGGCCAAACGCTCAGAAAGTTGCTCCTTGGGCGGCACCCCGCTGGGAATATTCGCGTATACGGCAGTGACACCGATACCCATAATAAACGTTAATGCCCAAACGGTTTTTATAACCATCTTTACCGCGAATTTCACCACGCTTATATGCCTCATCGACACCGAAATCCCGCGACTACGAGAAACAGCGCCATTGTCAGACGTTCTTTCCCCCAGCGCAATCTAGAGTAGTTGACTTAGACCCGCAGCCTGTATAAAAACAAGCCTGACAACTGCTTTTCTCTATTTGCGAGCCACCTTGATGGTCATCCGAAAATTATTATGTACCGGCGTTATGGCACTTTTAGGCGCACAAACGTTCACGACCAGTGCGCTAGCGGAGTCCCGCGAAGATGTCGAAGCGCGTATTCGTGCGTTAAATACTGAGCTTTATCATCTCCGCCAACAGCTGCAACAAATTGACGCTCCCGAAGAGGCGGCGATGGGCTTACCGGTGGAGTTGCTTCCTGAAGAAGTAGCGCTTGAGGATCTTAGCGACCGCCGCCAATTGGAGCAGGAGTCCTCACGCAACCCCTTTGCGATCACCACACACCGCCTCAACTATTTATTCCCAGTAAGCTACAACACCAAGCAAAACGCCGAGAACTTTCGCAATGTTACCGAAGATAGCTCTGCGGATAGTGCCGAAGTGAAATTTCAATTCAGCGCCAAATTTAATCTTGCAGAAGACGTTTTTGGCGATGTTGGCGATATCTACTTTGGCTATACGCAACGTAGCTGGTGGCAGGCGTATAATACCGATGCCTCCTCCCCGTTTAGGGAAACCAACTATGAACCGGAAATCTTCATCGATTTTGATAATGCATGGCGTGCCTTTGGTTGGGTGAATACTCGTAACCGATTCTCCTTCAATCACCAGTCTAATGGCCGTTCAGACCCGCTGTCCCGCAGTTGGAACCGGGTGTATTTGGAAAGCACCTTTCAGCGTGGCGACTGGGCGCTTGCATTAGTTCCGCACTGGCGCATACCTGAGTCGGATAACAGCGACGACAATCCTGATATTCATCGTTTTATGGGATATGGTGACGTACGCTTAGCTAAACGCCTGAATAATAACCATGAAGTAGCAGGCTTTGTACGTGGCAACCCAAGTGCAGGCAATTATGGCACTCAAGTCGATTACAGCTGGCCTGCGTTCAATAGTGTCCGAGCCCATCTGCAGTACTATTACGGCTATGGCGAGAGCATGATTGATTACGATAACCGAATACACCGAATCAGCCTCGGTTTCAGTTTAAATCCTCTGTTCAGCGCTACCGGACTGAACCGTTAAGGTTTAGGGGTTGTCTACTCGGCGTCGGCTGCTATGCTTGAAGTCGTCACTTATCACTTCGTCAAAGGAAGACATCATGGCTAAACGTAATACTGACTCCTCTGCTCGCGCTGATCAGCTTAAAGAAGATCTGCGTTATCTCAGCGAAACCGTTGAAGAGCTGGTTAATGCCACTTCAAAGGATGCTAGCGGCGAAATGCGCGATCTTCGTGAGCGCGCCGAGCGACGCCTGAAAGATACCCGCTCACGGCTTGAAGCAAAAGGCGAGCGCATTTATGACGAAACCCGCGAGTCCCTCTCTCATCAAGTGGACTGCTGCGACCGTTACGTTCACGACAACCCCTGGACCAGCATCGGTATCGGCGCTGCTGCAGGCCTAATCGTGGGTATGCTGCTCGGTCGTCGCTAATGGCTTTGGGGCCAACCCAACGCGTATTCTCTGCCGCTAAACGCCTGCTGAATTCACTAATAGCGAATGGTGAAACCCGCCTGCGTTTGGCGGTGTTGGAACTGGAAGAGGAGCGCGCACGTTTACTCACGCTGCTGTTATTAGCGGGTGCAAGCCTTTTGCTACTGCTTCTAGGTGTGGCAACGTTAACGGCGCTTGTGGTCGTGCTTTTTTGGGACACGTATCGCCTTACGGCTATCAGCGTAAGCGCCTTTGTGCTAATCGCCTCAAGCTTGCTGTTGGCGGTTATTGCGCTTCGCCAAGCTAAACGACATACGCTGTTGAAAGAGACACTAAAACAGCTAGCCGCTGACCGTGCGCTGTTGGAGGCAAATGAAGATGACATCACCCACCGTCGATAAGCCACTTACCCGTGCTGAGCGAAAAGCGGCTCTGCTTGCAGATCTAGAGCAGCAACGCGTGGACATGCTGGTCAATAGTGATTACTTACTGCGGGCGACTGCCCCGCTGGATAAGCACTGGAACAGCTTAAAACTACCCCTATACGCTGCTGGCGGCATAGTGGCATTTCGACTGATACGCCACCCTGGCGGGATGATGGCAGCAGGCCGCAAAGCATTGGCAGGCTATATGTTGTTCCGTAAGTTTAAGCTGCTGGCGAAAGCGGCCTCTTAAACAAAGACTTTAAATGCCACCCATGGCTTGAAAACGATGAAGGCCGCATCAAAGGTTATCCAACCGATGCGGCCTTCATCGTTTTTGCTTAGGGCTTTTTCATCCAAGAATCAACACGACTCTCCGCAGGCCACTCCACTTGCCCATGCCCACTGGAAGTTGTACCCCCCAAGCTCGCCGGTAACGTCCAGCACTTCTCCAATAAAACGCAGTTGCGGTAGGTGTTTTACTTCAAAGGTTTTTGAAG
Organism: Halomonas sp. GFAJ-1; assembly: GCF_000236625.2. Classification (NCBI taxonomy): domain Bacteria; kingdom Pseudomonadati; phylum Pseudomonadota; class Gammaproteobacteria; order Oceanospirillales; family Halomonadaceae; genus Halomonas; species Halomonas sp. GFAJ-1. The sequence goes on along the minus strand of NZ_AHBC01000048.1, from coordinate 29,811 downwards.
AGATCGCCTCAGTATTGACGCCCCCCATGGTCACTTCAGCCGTCCTCCACCCTTCCGTACCTGCGGGCTTGAGCTGCCAGCGATTTAGCCGTTCTGCCCAGCAGTCTAGAGCATCGTTGCTATAGTGAGCCAAGGGGCGAGTCGGGTCATTTTCGGGCATCCACTCAAGCAGCGCCTGGGCAAATCGTTTAGGAAAACGCTCCCCCAGCCATGTGGAGAGCTGCCGTTTCGGCGTCGCCGCCCGGGCATCTCGTAGGGATGCTGCTGCGTCTTCATCTGGCAACAGATTAATTTCAATGGGCTCACCGGGCTGCCAAACGCTGGATATTTGCAGCATTGATGGCCCCGATAACCCGCGATGGGTAAATAGCATCGGCTCGACAAACTGGCGTCCGTTGCAGCTCACCGCTGCCGGCAAGCTCATACCTGAAAGCTCAGCAGCCCGGGCTTTCCAGGTATCACTTAAGGTAAAGGGCACCAAACCAGGCCGGGTAGGCATTACCTCTAAACCAAATTGCCGAGCAAGTTCATAGCCAAATCCCGTTGCGCCCATAGTTGGAATGGAGAGCCCTCCCGTCGCCACCACTACCACGCCAGCATCAACGCGGCCTAGGGAAGTAACTAAGCGCATTCCCTCCCCGACTTGCTCAACGGACGTAATATGAGTGCCCAGAGCAATCTCTGCACCTGCCCATTCGCACTCGGTGAGCAGTACTCTTACAATCTCTTTGGCAGAAGATGCACAAAACAGCTGCCCCGGCGCCTTTTCTACGTACTCGACACCGTGGCGCTCCACCAGAGAAACAAAGTGCTCTGGTCGATAACGCTTTAGCGCAGAAATACAAAAATACGGATTTTCCGCGTAAAAGTGCTGAGGTGTGGTGCCAAGGTTGGTAAAGTTGCAGCGTCCGCCGCCTGACATAAGAATTTTCTTGCCTGCTTTTTTGGCATGATCCAGCACTAGCACACGCCGCCCTGCGTAGCCTGCCTGGGCCGCACACATTAACCCTGCGGCACCAGCGCCAATTACTACGACGTCGTAGACCATAAAAGAGGCTCCCAACAAGTAAAGCCAAGCATTTTAACAGGTAACATGGGATGATTTACTGTACCTTAAAATCACTCTGTACAATTAAAGTACAAAAATGTATCAATGACAGAACACACAAGGCCCCTTAGGGCCTTTTTACGCGCTGCTACTTTATAGCTTACTACGCTGAGACACTGATGCACGTTTATAGACGTATCGCACTTATTTTTCTGGTGGCACTACTATGCTCTACCTCACTCTACGCCCAGTCGCTCCCTGCCGTTATTGGAAGTCGCGCCGAACTCACTACTTGGTCTGACCCCCTGGAAGCCCTTGGCACCCTGAGTGCTGACGAGAGTGTCACACTCTCTGCCACGGTTACCGAAACAATTGCCGAAATCAACTTTCAAGATGGTCAACAGGTTGAGCGCGGCCAGTTACTTATTCGCTTGCAGGACGCCGAAGAACAGGCTCAGTTAAGGGCCGCACAAGCGCTAACCGATGAGCGTCGCAATGCGTCAGAGCGAGCGGCACAGCTGCAGCAACGCAACCTGGCCGCCCGGGCGGATGTGGAAGATACTCAAGCGCGGCTTCGCCAAGCAGAGGCCGATGCTCAGGCATTAGAAGCGCGACTGGCCAATTATCAAATACAGGCCCCTTTTAGTGGGCGCGTAGGTTTTCGCAACGTCAGCGTCGGGGCACTGGTCACGCCAGGCATGGAGCTCGTCACCCTGGATAAGCTCAACGTAATGAAGCTTGATTTCAGCGTTCCCGAAGTGTTTTTGGGGCGTTTATCCTCCGGGCTTTCATTAAGTGCCAAAACAGCGGCCTTCCCCGATGAGATTTTCAGCGGTCAAATTGCCAGTATTGGCACCCGTATTGACCCTGTTTCACGCAGCGTGAGCGTTCGTGCAGAGCTTGATAACCCTGGCCTGCGGTTACGTCCCGGCATGCTGATGGAAGTTATCGTACAGCAGCGCGCCCGTGACGCAGTGGTACTTCCTGAAGCAGCGCTTGAGCCCAGTGGTGACCGCCACTACGTGATGCTGATTCATGAACAGGACGATGAATCTTGGCGCCTTGAGCAGCGGGAGGTCTCCATCGGCGAACGACGCCATGGCGAGGTGGAAGTTCTTGAAGGCATCGAGTCAGGTGACTTGGTCGTCGTACATGGCCTACAGATGGCCAGGGATGGCCAAAAAGTTCGCTTGCTAGGCGTTGTCGATAGCGACACCAGTATCCGCGCGCTGCTGGAGGCTGATCGCTAATGCGCTTATCCGATATTTCGGTTCAACGGCCCGTACTCGCGATGGTAATTGCAGCGCTTATCGTTGCCTTCGGACTGATGGCGCTCAACCGGTTGCCGCTTCAGGAATACCCTACCGTTGATCCCCCCATTGTCAGTATCGACACCCGCTATCCCGGTGCCTCTGCAAGCGTTGTTGAAACCCGTATTACCCAGGTGTTGGAAGACCGCATCGCTGGGGTTGAAGGCATTGAGCTAATCACCTCCCGAAGCGAAGACGGCCGCTCACGCATCGAGATCGAGTTTGCCATTACCCGTGATATTGACGCCGCCGCCAACGATGTGCGCGACCGTATTTCTGGGGCACTGCGTAACCTACCAGATGATGCCGACAACCCGGAAGTCACCAAAACCGATAGCAGTGAAACAGTGGTCATGTGGCTGAGCCTTTCAGGGGCAGACTACACCATTACTGAACTCACCGATTACGCCAACCGCTTTTTAGTCGATAGCCTGTCCGTACAAACCGGCGTGGCTAGGGTACGGGTTGGCGGTGGCCGCGATTACGCGATGCGCGTCTGGTTAGACCGCAACGCCCTCGCCTCCCGTGGATTAACCGTCGGTGATATCGAAGACGCGCTTCGCGCTGAAAACGTTGAACTGCCGGCAGGCTCAATCGAGTCTGTAGACCGCCAGTTTATCGTGCGCCTTCCACGCAGCTTTGCTACCCCGGACGACTTTAAACAGCTCGCTTTAAGCCGAGGCGATAACGGTCACTTGATGCGTTTATCAGAAGTCGCCAGGGTCGAAATTGGCTCGGTTGAAGACCGCTCCGTGTTCCGCGCCAATGGTGTGCCCATGGTAGGTTTGGGCATCATTATGCAGTCTACCGCTAACATCGTAGAGCTATCAGCAGCCGTCCAGCAGGAGATGACCCGACTACAGAGCACGCTGCCTGAAGGCATGTCGCTCAACCTGAATTTTGATGCGTCGGTCTTTGTATCGGGAGCCATTAAGCAGGTCGTGATGACGCTGTTCATTGCCATGGGGCTGGTGGTGGTAGTGATTTTCCTCTTTCTAGGCAACCTGCGTACAACGCTCGTCCCCGCGGTGACGGTGCCTATAGCAGTGATTGGTGCCTTTACTGCCCTTGCGGCCATGAACTTTTCGATCAATCTGCTGACACTGCTGGCATTAGTACTAGCGATTGGCTTGATTGTCGATGATGCCATTGTGGTGCTTGAGAACATTAACCGACGCATGCACGACTACGGCGAAACACCGCTGGTCGCGGCGTTTCGCGGTACGCGCCAAATTGCTTTTGCGGTGATCGCCACCACCCTGGTGCTGGTAGCCGTCTTTCTACCCTTAAGCATGTTACAGGGCGATATTGGTCGGCTGTTTTCAGAGTTCGCGCTTACCATGGCAGCGGCAGTGGTGGTATCTACGCTGCTGGCGCTAACCCTCACGCCCATGATGGCGTCCAAAATCCTCAAGCCCGGCATGCACGACAGCCGCATTGGCCAAGGCGTGCAGTGGGTGCTAACCGGTACCCAGCGCCGTTACCAACACGGTTTAGAAGCGGTACTGCGATTTAAATGGATCGTTGTTGCGCTGTTTGTGTTGCTGATTGCGGCAACGGCGTGGCTAGCATTCGAATTACCCAACGAGTACACCCCCCAGGAGGATCGTGGCAATTTTATCGTGTTGGTGAATGGCCCTGAAGGGGCAACGTTTGACTACATGATGGACTATATGGATGAGATCGAGGCTCGCTTAACGCCTTTCGTTGAAAGCGGCGAGCTGGAGCGTATCGTGGTACGCGCCCCGCGTGGGTTTGGCAACATCGAAAACTTTAACAGCGGGTTTATCATCATCAATATGGCGGACTGGGGTAGCCGTCGCAGCGCATGGGAGATTATGGCGGATGTTCGTCAAACCTTAGGCACTCTACCCGGGGTCCAGGCGTTTCCTGTGATGCGGCAAGGCTTTGGTCAGCGTACCCAAAAGCCCATTCAGTTTGTACTGGGCGGCGGCACCTATGAAGAGCTCGCTGGCTGGCGAGACACGCTACTTAATCATGTGCGCGAAGATAACCCTCGGCTAACCGCCCTAGAGAGCAATTACGACGAAACACAGCCCCAGCTTCGTGTAGATATCAACTATGAGCGTGCTGCCGATCTTGGCGTTACCGTGACGGAGATAGGCCGCACCCTTGAAGTGTTGCTGGGTGGGCGCAATGTCACCCGCTACGTGGATGACGGCGAGGAGTACGATGTCATTTTAGAGGGCGACCGGGGGCGGCAAAATAGCCCCCGTGCGCTGGATAATATTCAGGTGCGCTCAGCCCGCTCTGGTGAGCTGATCCCGCTGGCCAGCTTAGTGACACTCTCAGACTTTGCTGGCGCTAGCACCCTTAACCGCTTTGACCGGGTTAGAGCAATTACCATTGAAGCTAACCTAGCCGATGGTTACCCGTTGGGCGAAGCGCTTGCCTACCTTCAGCAAACCGCTGACGACATTCTGCCGGAGGAGGCTCAAACCAACCTAGCAGGGCCATCGCGGGACTTCCAACAGGCCAGCGGTGCCACTACCTTTTTGCTGGTGCTTGGCGCGGTGGTGGTCTTCCTGGTGCTTGCTGCGCAGTTTGAAAGCTTAATCCACCCCTTTGTGATCATGCTCACCGTGCCGTTAGCCATGAGCGGCGCGCTGCTTGCCCTGCTACTAACGGGCCAGTCGCTTAATATCTACAGCCAAGTGGGGCTTGTGCTGTTGATCGGCCTGGCGGCTAAAAACGGCATCTTGATAGTGGAGTTCGCCAACCAGCTGCGCGATGAAGGCCAAGCGTTTCGCTCTGCGCTTATTGAAGCCTCGGTAACGCGGCTAAGGCCCATTCTAATGACCGCTATCACCACCATGGCCGGGTCAATTCCGCTGATTTTATCAAGCGGCCCAGGTGCGGAATCGCGCCTGGTTATCGGCACTGTGATCATGGCAGGCGTTGGGGCAGCCACGATCTTCACCCTGTTTATCGTGCCTGTAGCGTATGACCTGCTAGCACGCTATACGGGTTCGCCGGGGGCGGTGAAACGCAGGCTTGAAGATGAGATCGCAAGCGCTCCAACGGCAACCCACGAGCCCCTTGAAACGCCGGATCGATAGCACCGTTTGGCGCTAAATAAGTGGCGCCATTGCTAAACACCCTGTGAAATACAGCGATTGTGCAAGCTATTAATGACTGCAGTTAAACGCACAGCGCGCCCCTAATAAGGGGCGCGCTGTGCGTTTGGTGATACGGCTAGTTTACTTGATACTACTAGTTAGCCAGTGCCGCATTTCACTTATTAGCAGTCGCCAATACGCTCGCCTTCAATCACAGTCTGCATGGTTAGCTCACCCATGGGCGACTGCGTAAAAATATCAACGGTGCCTTCAATCTGCTCGCCCATAAAGCGCATTTCACCATCGATAGTGGCTTCGCCACCTTCAGCACGGCACACCATGCTGTAGGCGAGGCCGTCGGCATTTATATCCTGATTAAGCAGCTCGCAGCCCGCCTCTTCTTCGATAAACCCAAACTCAGCGCTGTCTAACTCATCTTGAGTAATGCACTGGCGCTCGGTTTCGGTTTGATCCGGAATCTGCATTTCGCCACTCATCGTGGTCACGCTGACGAACTCCCACTCGCCAGGCGTTACGTTAGGTGTTTCTGCCAGGGCGACCATCGGGAAAGCCAAAAAGGCTGCTACTGCCATGTTACGTATCATCATCGTTATACTCACTGCGTTGCTTTAGAAAATCTTTATTATCCTACCTGATTCGGCACAGCGATGCCCGCGCAAGAGAAGCACTGCTACACTCAGGCCTTAAAGTATCTGCTTAAGAGAAGCCGCTATGCAAGACGATGCCTTAGTGAATCACACCTTTGACTGCCCCTACTGCGACACAACGCTTACTTTCATCATCGACACCTCTCAAGGGAGCCACGACACGTGGGAGGACTGCCACCAGTGCTGTGCGCCCATTCAATTGCAGGTGATTATCTCGCCCATAACCGGTGAGCTTGAAGCCGTCGTCACCGGCCGTGACGACGACGTGCTATGAGCTATGAGACGGGCACTATGAACTAGGCGCTATCCGTCTGCTTTAAGAGCATTAGGCGTTTGGCCTCGTTGCGGCGCATAAAGTACCACGCCAATAGTGTTACCAATGAGACGGTCAATATAATCAGCGTAGCTAACGCGTTGATCTTCGGCGACACCCCCATACGCACCGATGAAAACACCACCATGGGTAGGGTATTTGCCCCTGGGCCAGAGACAAAACTGGCGATAACCAAGTCGTCTAACGACAGGGTAAACGCCAGTAGCCAACCGGCAGCCAGCGCAGGCGCAATGACCGGCAGTGTCACAAAGAAGAACGTTTTCACCGGCGGAGAGCCAAGGTCCATGGCCGCTTCTTCTATCGAGCGATCAACTTCGCGCAGACGTGCGGCGACCACCACCGCTACATAAGCACTACAGAAGGTAGTGTGAGCAATCCAGATAGTCGCCATACCGCGATCAGCGGGCCAGCCGATTAGCTGTGCCATCTGCACAAAAAGCAGCAGCAACGACAGCCCCGTAATAACTTCTGGCATGACCAGTGGTGCGGTCACCATGCTCGAAAGCGCTGTTTTACCCCGAAACTGACCATAGCGCGTCATTACAAACGCGGCGACAGTACCCAGACACACCGCCATGCTGGCCGCGAAGAAAGCGATTTTGAGACTGGTCCATACCGCTGCCAATATCTGTTTGTCGCGGAATAACTCCCCGTACCACTGAGTGGAAAACCCTGCCCACACGGTAACTAACCGCGAGGCATTAAAGGAGTAAACCACCAACACCACCATAGGCAGGTAGAGAAACAGCAGGCCCAGCACCAGCATCACAGTGGTAAAACTAGGACGACGGCGAGCGCTGATCATTTTTCAAGCTCCCGTGATTGGTAACGGTGAAACCACACGATAGGTATTAGCAACAGCAGTAGCATTACCATTGCCAGTGCGGAGGCGACCGGCCAGTCGCGGTTTAAGAAGAACTCTTCCCAAAGCACTTTACCGATCATCAGTGTATTAGGCCCACCCAGTAGCTCCGGGATGACGAACTCACCCACAGCAGGAATAAACACCAGCATAGAGCCTGCCAAAATCCCTCCCATAGAGAGCGGTAGCGTGACCGTTATAAAGGTATTGAGCTTGCGCGACCCAAGATCAGATGCCGCTTCTAATAGAGAATTGTCCAATCGTGTTAGGTGGGCATAAAGCGGCAGCACCATAAACGGTAGGTAGGCATAGACAATTCCAACAATGACCGCAAACTGGGTATTCATCATCCGTAGCGGTGAGTCAATCAACCCGACCCCCATTAGGAAGTTATTGATTAGCCCGCTATTGCTCAAAATCCCCATCCAGGCATACACCCGAATCAAAAACGATGTCCAGGAGGGCAGCATAACCAGCAGCAGCAAGATAAGCTGCCATCGCCCCGGCGCCCGTGCCATGGCGTAAGCCATTGGGTAGCCAATCAATAAACAAACCGTGGTGGAAATAAACGCGGTTTTAATCGAGCCCCAGTACGCGGCAAGGTACAAAGAGTCCGAGAGTAAGAAAAGGTAGTTCCCCATGTTGAGAAACACATGCAGCGTTTGGTCAGCGTACTCTACCAGCGGCCCATAGGGCGGAATGGCGATGACTGACTCAGACAAGCTGATTTTAAGCACCAACGCAAACGGCAACAAAAAAAACAGCGTCAGCCACACCAGGGGAAGCGCAATCACCCCCCGGCGGCCTAGCTGCAGGCGCTTCATAAAACCAGTCACACGAGATGGCATCATTTAAGGCGATCTCCTAAGGGCCAACAGGGCATTAGCGATTCAGCACGATAGCGCTATGGTCTTCCCAATAGACGTAGACGCTATCCTCCCAAGTTGGACGGTCGCCTCGACGCTCGGTATTGGCCATGCTGACTTTTATCCGCTGCCCCGATGCGGTGCGCACGTAGTAGAGCGAGTAGCCGCCTAGATAAGCGATATCGTCTACCGTCCCCTCTTCCCAGTTGTGCGCCGTGGCGGGCTTTTCACGGGTTAGCCAGATTTTTTCTGGGCGAAGCGCGGCCCACACCCGGCGATCTACCGCTTGAGTGGTAATGCCGTGGTCAATATAGAGCGGCCGAGAGAGAGCAGGCGAGCTAATACGGCAGTGGTCGGCAGCATCTTCGACGATCTCTCCTTCAAACAAATTTACGGTGCCAACAAACTCCGCCACCATGCGGCTGGCTGGGCTCTCGTAAATGTCCACCGGTGAGCCCACCTGCTCAATCCAGCCATCGGCCATAATGGCCACGCGGTCCGCCATGGTCATGGCTTCTTCTTGATCGTGGGTCACCATGATGCAGGTCACCCCAACTTGCTCAATAATTTCGACCACTTCCAGCTGCATTTCGGTACGTAGCTTTTTATCCAACGCCCCCATGGGCTCATCGAGCAACAACAGTTTGGGCCGCTTAGCCAGCGACCTTGCCAATGCCACACGCTGGCGCTGGCCGCCGGACAGCTGGTGCGGCTTACGCTTGGCAAACCGCTCCATGTGCACCAGCTTAAGCATTTGGGCCACACGTGCCTCAATGTCTGCTTTGGAGAGCTTGTCTTGCTTCAGCCCAAAGGCAATGTTTTGCGCCACGGTCATATGAGGGAACAGCGCATAGGACTGGAACATCATATTGATCGGGCGTTTATGGGGCGGCATATCGGTAATATTTTCACCGCTCAATAAGATTTTGCCTTCACTGGGCGTTTCAAAGCCTGCCAGCATGCGTAGCAGCGTTGATTTACCCGACCCCGACCCACCCAGCAGCGCAAAAATCTCGCCACGCTTTACCGTAAGGTTAACGTCATCCACCGCTAAAGCATCGTCAAAACGCTTACTGAGTCGCTTTACCTCCAGCACGATATCCTCGGCAAACCGCGGGGTTTTTCCCTGGGGCCGCGAAGCCGACGAGGTTTCCAATGGTGAAGAGGACGACGCGCTCGACAGGGGCGTAGTGACCATTCGCCACTCCCATCAAAAGGCCCGACAAACCGGGCGTTAAAAAGACAAACAGCGAGCCAGGCACACGACCTAGCTCGCCATCAGACGGTGGATAAATTAACGGCCGGACTTAACGCGGTTCCAGATACGCGTGCGGGCACGCTGAACTTCCTGGGGTTTTTCTACCGCGACATAAAGGTTCTGCAAAACGTCCGTTTCAGGATATACAGCAGGATCGTTCAACAGCTCTTCAGAGACAAACTCGTTAGCCGCTGCGTTCGGGTTAGCATAGCGCACGTATTCGCTAATTTCGGCGGCAATTTCAGGCTCAAGAATAAAGTTAATAAAGGCATGGGCATTTTCAGTATTAGGCGCATCTGCCGGTATCGCCATCATATCAAACCACAATGCCGCCCCTTCTTTGGGAATGCTGTAGCCAATCGTAAAATCACGGCCCGCTTCTTCGGCACGGTCAGCTGCCTGAAAAATATCGCCGGAATAGCCCGCTGCCACACAAATATCGCCATTAGCTAAGTCAGACACATAGCGCGAGGAGTGGAAGTAGGTGATGTTGCCACGAATAGCCGCAATCAACTCGCCGGCGGCTTCTAAATCTTCAATGTTTTCACTTAGGGGGCTAAGACCTAGGTAGGCCATAGCGGGTGACAACATTTCATCACCAGAGTCGAGCATGGCTAATCCACAGCCCGCATCGTTGAGCTGGGTCGTAATTTCAGGGTCAAACAGCAGCGCCCAACTATCCAGGGGAGCATCGTCACCTAGTATCTCAGTGACGCGATCGACGTTATAGCCAAGACCGTTGGTTCCCCACATGTAAGGCACTGAGTATTCGCTACCCTGGTCAATGGCTTCTAAATTGCTCATCAAATCAGGGTCTAGGTTGCCTAAATTGGGCAACAGGTCATGATCGAGCGGCTGGTAAACGCCAGCTCTCAATTGGCGAGTGAAGTAGTGGGTTGACGGAACGACGACATCGTATCCTGAGCGCCCTGATAGCAATGCAGCATCAAGAATTTCATTACTGTCATAAACATCATAAGTGACACTAATACCGGTGCGCTCGGTAAATTTCTCCAGCGTTTCTGGTGCAATATAGTCTGACCAGTTATACACCCGTACTTCATCAGCATGGGCAGCAGTGGCCGCTACGGCAAAAGAGATGGCCGCAACGGCCCCGGAAAGTTTGTGGATGTTCCTCATGTCACTCCTCCTCGTCAAAACAATTATCGCAAACATTCAATGGTCAGTTACGCGCGTCAGCCCCTACGTCACCACCCGCAATAGCTTAGGCGATTCTGCAAACCGTGCGAATTTTGCGGTGCAGTGCGGACAACCGCAAGTCAATGTGAAAAATTCTTGTCTTATGCCATCAGTGCCCCCATCTCACAGTCTGTGTCGCAAGCAAACACGTCACTATACAAGCTCACTATCAATAAGATTGTTTTTTTCAATTTTAGCTATTAGTAGTAGAGCGTTACCATATGGGACAGATTTTCCCCCTACCAATCACTTAACACGGAGATTATTTAAATGTCTTTGATCAACACTGAAGTAAAACCGTTTAAAGCGACTGCCTATTTGAACGGTGAGTTTGTTGACGTTACCGAAGCAGACCTTAAAGGCCAGTGGTCAGTATTTTTCTTCTACCCCGCTGACTTCACGTTCGTTTGCCCCACTGAGCTTGGCGACCTGGCCGACAACTACGCAGAATTCAAGAAGCTGGGCGTTGAAATTTACAGCGTTTCAACCGATACCCACTTCACTCACAAAGCGTGGCACGACAGCTCTGAGACTATCGGCAAGCTGCAGTACCCAATGATTGCTGACCCGACGCTGCGCATTTCGCGCAACTTTGAAGTCCTCATCGAGGAAGCCGGTCTTGCTGAGCGCGGCACCTTCGTTGTTGACCCAGACGGCAAAATTCAGATCGTTGAAATTAACGCTGGCAACATCGGCCGTAATGCCGAAGAGCTACTGCGTAAAGTGAAAGCCGCTCAATACGTTCGCGCTAACCCGAACGAAGTTTGCCCGGCAAAATGGAAAGAAGGCGAAGAGACGCTAGCGCCCTCTCTGGATCTAGTAGGCAAAATCTAACTCGCCCTCAGCTGCCAGCCTAGGTTTGTCAGCGCTAAGCTGCCAAACCATGGTGGCCCTATAGACAGTATGACACCCGGGCATAGTTCCGGGTGTTTTTCTTCAAGCACCATTTTTACGCAACTATCGTTTTCCCTTACGCCATTATTTGCGCTGAATGTTTTTAGTGAGCGGCGTTTAAGGTCGAGAACATTGACAAGCAGATCGCGAGGAAACCACTGTCATGCTGGACGCTAATTTAAAAAACCAGTTGAAAGCTTATCTGGAAAAAGTGACTCAACCGTTCGAGATCGTTGCGTCCCTCGATGACGGTGCCAAGTCACAAGAACTGCTGGGCCTGCTGGAAGATATCAGCAGCCTCACCGATAAAATTACTCTGCACAGCGATGGCCAAGATAGCCGCAAGCCATCCTTTGCTATTAATCGCCCCGGTGAAGAGACCGGCGTGGTATTTGCAGGTATCCCCATGGGCCACGAGTTCACCTCGCTGGTACTGGCGCTGCTGCAAGTCGGTGGCCACCCACCGAAAACCTCTCAAGAACTGCTGGATCAAATCAAGAACCTCGACGGCGACATGCTGTTCGAGACTTACTACTCGCTTTCGTGCCAGAACTGCCCTGATGTCGTTCAAGCGCTCAACTTAATGGCGATCTTTAACCCGAACGTGCGTCACGTCGCCATTGATGGCGCGCTGTTCCAGGATGAAGTAGAAGCGCGGGAAATTATGTCGGTGCCCAGCATCTACTTAAACGGCAAGCCTTTTGACCAGGGTCGCATGACACTTGAGCAAATCTTAGCCAAAGTAGACACTGGCGCTGCCGAGCGTGAAGCGAAAAAGCTTAGCGAAAAAGCCGCCTTTGATACGCTAGTGATTGGTGGTGGCCCCGCCGGTGCATCAGCAGCCATTTACTCTGCCCGCAAAGGCATTAACACCGGTGTTGCTGCAGAGCGCTTTGGTGGCCAAGTGGCCGACACTATGGGCATTGAGAACTTTATTTCAGTTTCCCATACCGAAGGCCCAAAGCTAGTTAGCGCATTGGAAGAGCACGTCAAAGAGTACGAGGTTGACGTAATGAACCTTCAGCGCGCTACGTCATTCAAGGCTGCTGAAGCGGAAGGCGGTTTGCATGAAGTCACCCTGGAGTCCGGCGCGAAGCTAAAGAGCAAAACACTCGTGCTAGCCACTGGCGCACGCTGGCGTGAAATGAATGTTCCCGGTGAGCAGCAGTACCGTAACAAAGGCGTGGCTTATTGCCCCCATTGCGATGGCCCACTGTTCAAAGGCAAGCGCGTTGCCGTTATTGGTGGCGGCAACTCTGGTGTAGAAGCGGCCATTGACCTTGCGGGCATCGTGGGTCACGTAACGCTGGTAGAGTTCATGGGTGAAATGCGCGCAGATGCCGTGCTGCAGAGAAAACTCAAGAGCCTGCCCAACGTCGATATTATTTTGAACGCGCAAACCACCGAAGTAACCGGCGATGGCAGCCGCGTTAACGGCCTAACCTATAAAGACCGTACTACCGATGACATCAAAACCATCGCGTTAGAGGGTATTTTTGTTCAGATTGGCTTGGTACCTAATACCGAGTGGCTGAAAGGCTCACCGATTGAGATGACGCCCCGCGGAGAGATTATTGTCGATGCCCATGGCATGACCTCGGTACCCGGTGTGTTTGCTGCAGGGGATGTCACCACCGTGCCCTATAAACAGATCATTATTGCCATGGGCGAAGGCGCAAAAGCCTCGCTAGGCGCCTTTGATTATCTGATTCGCAATTAACTAGCCAAAGGGCGGGTTACCGCCCTTTGGGATCGTTCTTTTGACGTATAAGACCGTGACGTCACGCCCGCTACTTAGCGGGCTTTTTTTACTCTCTTTTCCCACATACCTGACAGGCGGGATCTCGGAGCACCTGGAAGTGGCGCCATTGTCCACTCATACCCTCAAAGGTCGAAAGCCCTTGGTGGGGCTTTCCAGCACCGCTTAACAGTTTGAAGGCTTCCACCGCTTGAAAACAGCCAATTAAACCAACGAGCGGTGCCATCACCCCGCTTTCAGCACAGCTAAGAGCTTCATCATCGCTATCGCTATCATCAGGGGGATAAAGGCAGGCGTAACAGGGGGCATCTGAGTTTCGGGGGTCAAATACCGCCAGCTGCCCGGAAAAGCGTATCGCCGCGCCAGAAACAAGCGGCACGCCCGCCTGCTGTGTGGCGGTATTAATCGCGTAGCGGCTTGAAAAACGGTCGGTGCAATCAAGCACAACATCTGCCGAATCCACTAACGTCTGTAACTGCTCGCCTGCTGCGTGCTGCTCCACAGCCACTACCTGGCACTCAGGGTTCAGCGCTTCCATGCTGGCTTTCGCTGAGCATGCTTTATTAACGCCAATGCTTGCCTGCTGATGGGCGATTTGCCGCTGCAGATTAGAAAGCTCAACAACATCTGCATCGGCAATGGTTATACGCCCAACGCCCGCGGCCGCTAAGTAGAGTGCTGCCGGCGAGCCCAACCCACCTGCACCTATAATCAGCGCGTGGGCGCCTCGCAGGCGCTCCTGCCCGTCGATATCAACCTCGGGCAGCATGATTTGGCGGCTATAGCGCAGCAGCGCCTGATCGTCCATCATCGGCTTACTTATCCTCAAATTCCTCGAAGTCGGGTATGTGCAGGCTGAAGCTCTCTTTCACCTCTTCCATGACCACGTAGCTTTTCGACTCTTTTACCCCGGGCAAGGTGAGTACCACATCGCCGAGTAACTGGCGGTAGGCCGCCATCTCAGGAATCCGGCACTTCAAAATATAATCAAACTGACCAGAGACTAAGTGGCACTCTTGTATCTGCGGGAGCGTTTCCACCGCGCGGCGGAACTCATCAAATACTGCAGGCGACTGGGTTTCCAGGCTGATTTCTACAAACACCAGCAGGTTAGCTTTTAAGGCTCGTGGGTCGAGAATCGCTTGGTAGCCGCGAATGATACCGGCTCGCTCAAGGCGCTTGACGCGCTCTAAGCAAGGGGTTGTGGATAAGCCAACTTCTGAGGCAAGGTCCACGTAGGAAATACGCGCATTCTCCTGCAGACATCGCAAAATTTTAAGATCGATACGGTCCAGCGTTCTATTTTTAGGTTTCATGGCAGGATCCATTACTGATGAATCAGGCAGTTTTAAAGGTGCCCTAGGGTAACCCGTTCATGACCGCCAACGTCTCGCACACTTTCAACGTTCTGATAGCCGGCCAGTACAAGCGCTTCGCGCACCTGACCAGCCTGAGAATAGCCATGCTCTAGTGCCAGCCACCCTCCGGCGGAGAGATGCGCACTGGCGGTATTGGCTAAATGAATTAAATCAGCCATACCATTGGCCTCAGCGACTAATGCAGAACGCGGCTCAAAGCGCACATCACCTTGGCATAAGTGGGGGTCGTCAGCCGCAATATAGGGCGGGTTACTAACAATGATATTGAATTTATTAGCGTATTCAGGCGCCGAAAAAGCGCTGAACCAGTCACTTTGTACAAACTGTGCATTGGCAATCGCCAGCACCTGGGCGTTGCGAGCCGCAAGGCGAACTGCTTCCAGGCGAATATCCGCGCCCATCACATGCCAGCCAGGTTTTTCACTGGCAAAGGCCAGCGCAATAGCGCCGGTGCCGGTGCCTAGATCAAGCAGCCAACCGGCTTTTGCCTGCCCACGACCCAGCACCGCTTCTACCAGTGTTTCCGTATCAGGCCGGGGGATAAGCGTATCAGCCGACGTGGCCAATCGCAGGCCCCAAAACTCACGTTCACCGGTTAAATAGGCCACTGGTTGCCCCTGAACGCGAGCAGCAACTAGAGCATCAAACCGCGCATGTTCCCAGGTAGGACATTCACGGTCGCCCCAGGTATAAAGCCAAGTGCGGTTATACCCCGTTGCATGGCTAAGCAGCACTTCCGCATCTATTCGCGCTGAGGGCGAACCCGCGGCTTGCAGACGCGGCACTGCAAGCCGCAGTAGAGCATCGTAGGTCATGACAGACAACGCACCCATTAGGCTTCCTGAAGGGCGGAAAGCTGCTCTGCTTGATACTCGTGGATCAGCGGCTCAATGACTTCATCTAGCTGCTCACCGCTAACAACTTCCGTTAGCTTATAGAGCGTTAGATTGATGCGGTGGTCAGTAATGCGACCTTGGGGGAAGTTGTACGTACGAATACGTTCGCTGCGGTCCCCAGAGCCTACTAGCGAGCGGCGGGCATCAGCCTGCTCTTGTCGCTGGGAGTCCACCGCGTTGCGCTTGAGCTTAGCAGCCAGTAGCGACATCGCTTTGGCTCGGTTTTTATGCTGGCTACGCTCTTCCTGGCACTCCACCACTACGCCGGAGGGCAGGTGGGTAATACGAATAGCAGAATCGGTGGTGTTAACGTGCTGGCCGCCCGCACCGCTTGAGCGGTAGGTGTCCACACGTAAATCAGAAGGATTAATATCAATATCGCCCACGTCGTCTACTTCTGGCATTACCGCTACCGTGCAGGCCGAGGTGTGAATGCGCCCTTGGGACTCAGTCGCTGGTACCCGCTGAACCCGGTGGGCACCTGATTCAAACTTCAAGCGGGCATAAACGCCGTCACCTTTCACCCGGGAAATAACCTCTTTATAGCCGCCCTGCTCGCCGTGGCTGGCACTAATCACTTCAACGCGCCAGCCACGCTTCTCGGCATAGCGGGAGTACATACGAAACAGGTCACCGGCAAAGATCGCGGCTTCATCGCCACCAGTGCCCGCGCGCACTTCTAGAAACACGCCACGGCCGTCGTCAGGGTCTTTAGGCACCAGCAAGCGCTTAAGCTCAACGTCCAGGTTTCCAAGCTGCTCGCGCCCGTCGCTGATCTCCATTTCTGCTAGTTCACGCATTTCTGGGTCGCTGTCGCGGCTGAGTTGTTCAGCCTCTTCAATACTGACCTCAACCTCACGATAACGCTGCCAAGTGGCAACCAGCTCCTCCAGCTCGGCGTATTCACGGGAGTAGTCACGGAAACGCTGCTGGTTGTTAATCACCTCAGGATCAGACAACAGCATTGCCAGCTCTTCAAAGCGTTCGGTAAAGCTATCTAAGCGTTGGCGCAAAGTCTCTTTCATGCGGGTGTATCATCCTTCTGGCGTTTTACCGGGCGTGCGGGCTGCTCAAACGCAGGTTTAGCGGGAAGCAGTAACTGCGGCATGGCATTCAGCAATTCGTGGTTTTCTTGGGAGGCCGCTTCTCGCAGCGCAAGCGTCGGGTGGTGCATCAAACGATTGGCTAATTGATGCGCCATTCGCTCAATCACTTTAGCGGGGTCTTCCCCACGCGCTAAACGCTCAAGCGCTTGCTCTCGAGAGTGGTCGCGTATCGCTTCACCGTGACGACGGTAGTCGCGAATCAACTCACCGCCTTTGCGAATACGGCGCTCGTGAAGCCAATTACCGACACCGTGCTCAATTAGCGATTCAGCCTGGTCAGCGGCCACTTGGCGATGGCGCCGATTCTCTTGAATAACCTCTTCCAGATCGTCAACGGTGTAGAGGAAAACATCGGCAAGCTCGCCTACCTGCGGCTCAATGTCTCTAGGCACCGCAATATCCACCATGAACACAGGACGGTGGCGGCGTTTTTTCAGCGCCCGCTCCACCATCCCCTTGCCTAAGATTGGCAGCGGAGAGGCCGTCGAAGAGATGACGATATCGGCATACTCTAGCGCATCAGGAATCTCAGACAGCGTGATGGCAGTGCCCCCAAGCGGTGACGACACCTGTTCAGCCCGCTCTCGAGTACGGTTTGCCACCGTGAGCTGACGCACACCGGCTTCATGGAGGTGGCGCGCTACCAGCTCGATGGTTTCCCCTGCACCAATCAGCAGCGCACGAGCTCGGCTAAAGTCATCAAAAATTCGGCTGGCCATACTCACCGCGGCATAGGCGATTGAGACGGGGTTTTTACCAATACCGGTTTCTGTGCGCACCTGTTTAGCCACCGCGAAGGTATGCTGAAACAGACGCTCCAACTCGCCGCCTAAGCCTTTGGCCTGGCGCGCTTGTTGGTAGGCATCTTTTAATTGCCCAAGAATTTGCGGCTCGCCCAGCACCATAGAGTCCAGGCCAACGGCGACGCGCATCAAATGGCGTGCCGCATCGCTGTCTAGATAATGGTAGGCACAACGGGAGAGGTCTTCGACGCGCAAATTATGGAAGCGTCCAAGCCAATCCAGCACAACCTGCTCACCGGCAGCATCCGTCACGCAGTAAAGCTCGGTACGGTTACAGGTCGAGAGCACGGCTGCTTCGTTGATTTGTGGCAGGCTACGCAATTCAGCCAACGCACTTTCCAGCTGCGTCGGCGTAAAGGCCACCTGCTCACGCACAGCCACACTGGCAGTACGATGATTTATTCCCAGGGCAAGAAGCGTCATGCGATATGCGTCTTCGCTAGTAGATCGGTCGTCACGTCACTCGTCTATGTGTCTGGCTTGCTAAAGCAAGTCTATCGGGCGCCGCCGTTAAGAAATTGCGCTGACGCTGCTCTTTTTCAAGGTGAGATATCCTACCACAGCAGAGCATGATCTGGCCCACACCACTTTGCCGCAGGCAGCCAAGCCGCTATGCTGAGCACTCGGCCACTTGATCGAGAGACGCATGCCCCTTCGCGCACCACTATCGGGTTTATCCCTACTGCCATTGGCCACCACGCTATTCTTAATGAGCGGCTGCCAATCTTCAGCCTCTTTCACCGAGGGCGGCTTACCTACCCATACAAGCGACCCCATGCAGTCGGCGCCGCCGATTACCCGCGGCCTTGATGCGGCCGGGCTTCGTACGTTGCTGACAGCTGAGCTTGCAGGCCAACGGGGTGATTACCGCTCCGCTAGCCAAGGCTATTTGGAAGCTGCTCAACGCTATAGCGTACCGGCACTTGCTGAACGCGCCACCTTTGCTGCCCGGTTTGGCAACGATATCGCGTTAACTGAGGCATCTGCCCTGCGCTGGCGTGAGCTAGCCCCAAACGCAGAAGCCCCTAATCGCCTGCTCTCGGCGCTCTCTTTACAGCGCGGCGATTGGTACGACAGCCTAGAACAGCGCCTGGCGATTACCCAAGCAGGTGGCAATGGCGAAATAGCCGCCTTTGCTGAAATAGCGGTAGCCGAAGAAGCTCCTCTAAATCTGCTTATTCAGCCACTACGTGCGCACCTTGCCCAACCCAACGCTGACCAGCTTGAGTTTCATAGCGATGTATTACTCGGCACCGCTCTTATGGAAGCTGCCCTTGGCGATACACATCAAGCACAGCAGCGCCTTGACCAAGTTGCCCAGCGAGAACCCACCTCTGCCCAGCTATGGCTTGCCAAGGCACGCCTTGCCTTGGAAACCGGCAATCACCAAACAGCGCAGCGAGCGGCCCAAGCGGGGCTTGAACTCGCACCTGATGATGTCCGCTTTGTGCTAATGCTGGCTCAGGCGGAAATTCGCCTAAACAACATTGCCGCTGCCGAAGTACAAACTAATACTCTGCTGGAAAACCACGGCGGCAATCAGGATCTGCGCATTGCGCTGGCTCAGCTGTATCTGGAAGAGGGTCACAGCGAACCTGCTTACCGGCTACTCCAGCCGCTAATTGGCCAAGACACCGTTCCCAACATTGCCTACTACCTGCTCGGCGCCATTGCCCAATCCCAGGGTGAGGTTGATGATGCCCTGCTTTACTACCGCCAGGTACACGATGGCGATGAGTTTCTGCCCGCCCGTGCGACCGCGGCGCGTATGTTGATTGAAGACGACCGTTTGCTAGACGCACGCGCCCTTCTGCGCATTGAAAGGATGCGTCACGATGACTATTTCGGCGACCTAGTCATGCTTGAAGTACAGCTATTAGACGAGCTAGGTTTGCAAGAAGATGCCACCACATTGCTAAACCGGGAACTCACCCGCACCCCCGACGACACCACGCTGCTCTATTTACGGGCAATGCGCTTTTGGGAGCTGGGCGACGTTGACGCTATGGAACAGGATTTGCGCCAGATTTTGCGCACTGAGCCCAATGACGCAATGGCGCTTAATGCGCTGGGCTACACCCTCGCGGACCTCAACGTACCAGGACGCCTGGAAGAAGCTCGCGAACTCATAGAGCGCGCCTACGAAGTTGACCCGGAAAACCCTGCAATACTCGATAGCATGGGCTGGGTCTACTTTCGGCTTGGCCAACCTGAAGATGCGCTTGCCTGGCTAGAAAGTGCCTATACTCAAATGCCCGATCAAGAGATCGCCGCACACCTCGCCGAAGTTCTGCATGCGCTCGGGCGCAGCGATGAGGCGCGCCGTATCATTAGGCAAATACGCCAGCGCACTACTCAGCACCCACAAATCGATGAGCTACTGGAGCGTCATCCTGAACTAACGCCAACAGATACGCCCTAACGCTTGTCTTTAATTGCAGTGACTCACCGCACCTATTAACTGCCCCTATATTACGCAGTACTGACATGGAGTTTGTTTATGTTGACCCCACGCCCCGCCGCTTCACGCTTACCCACACCCTATCTTTTTAAGGCAAAACGTAGCGCTCGCCTGTGGGTAACCAGCATTGCCCTGCTGGCACTTGCTGGCTGTGCCAGCCAGGCACCGGTTGACGAGAGCGGCCGTCAAGCAGGTCAGTGGGAACGTCAGCAGGCCGACGTTGAAGCCTTCGACACTTGGACAATGGCAGGCAAAGCGGGACTAAGAACCCCCGACGAAAGCACCAGCGCTAATTTAGACTGGAATCAGCACCCCCACTATTTCCGCATGCTGATTAGCGGGCCATTTGGCGGCGGCCGAAGCGTACTGGAAGGTCGCGAAGGACGTTTTTCACTTACCACCAGCGACGGCCGCTTTGAGGCAGAGACACCCGAAGCCTTAATGGAAGAGCAGTTAGGCTGGTCGCTGCCGGTAAGCGCCATGCCCGACTGGGTACGTGGCCTACCCGGCGACCACGCCAGCTACCAAATGGAAACCGATGAGCTTGGCTACCCCAACTTCCTCCAGCAAGATGGCTGGGAAATTGATTACCGCGACTGGGAGCAAGTAGAAGGCATGTGGCTACCCCGCCGATTGGTCATGAACTATGGGGATGTGCGCATTACCTTGGTGGTCAACCAGTGGCGCCCTACAAATAGTTAATTGATGAATTGATTGAGACCTTGAATGCCTGCCTCAACCTCTTTAACGCTTCCCGCACCAGGGAAGCTTAACCGGATGCTGCACATTGTGGGCCGTCGACAAGACGGCTACCACGAGCTGCAAACCATTTTTCAGTTTATTGATCTGTGCGACCAGCTACACTTCACCCCGCGTCAAGACAGTAAGATTGAAATGGCTAACCATGTGATGGGCGTTGCCCACGATGACAACCTAATCGTCCGCGCGGCACGGCTGCTTCAAAAGGCAAGCGGCACCCACTACGGTGCCACCATGACCATTGATAAGCGCCTGCCCATGGGCGGCGGCTTAGGCGGCGGCAGCTCAAATGCGGCAACCGTACTCCTGGGACTTAACCACTTATGGCAGCTTGGCCTCACCAACACTGAGCTAGCCACGCTCGGGCTTACCCTGGGTGCCGATGTTCCGGTTTTTATTCATGGCCACAGCGCGTGGGCAGAAGGTGTGGGTGAAAAACTAACCACCGTCACCCTGGACACTCCCTGGTTTGTGGTCATCCACCCCCATGTCAGCGTCGCTACCGGTGCGGTCTTCCAAGACCCAGAATTGACACGCGACAGCCACCCCATTACTATGGCGCGCGCATTGCAGGGGGGAGCGCCGGAGTGGCGTAACGACTGTGAAGCCATCGTCAAAAAACGCTACCCGCCCATTGCGGAAGCGCTTGATTGGCTCACACAGTATGCACCTAGCCAGCTGACCGGTACCGGCGCCTGCTTGTTTGCGGCCTTTGATTCACAGCAAGCCGCACAAGCTGTCGTCGCTGAGCTGACCGGGCAACACTGGCACGCATGGGTAGCACGCGGGCTCAACACCTCTCCCCTACAAGATGCTCTGGGCTGCTGAAAGCGCCCGGTCATCGCATTAGGTTTATTGCTGGGGTATCGCCAAGTGGTAAGGCACCGGTTTTTGGTATCGGCATTCCCAGGTTCGAATCCTGGTACCCCAGCCAACCTGATTATGATCTGCGTTTTCTCCCCTGATCCCCAACACTGCAAAGGTGGCTGCGCGTGTCAAAATTGATGGTTTTCACCGGGAATGCCAATCCCGAACTCGCTCAAAAGATTGCCGAGAGCTTGGACAGCCGTATGGGCAATGCCACGGTTGGTCAATTTAGCGACGGCGAAATCGCGGTCGAGATCAATGAGAACGTGCGCGGTAAGGATGTATTCATCCTTCAATCCACCTGTGCACCTACGAATGACAACCTGATGGAACTGATTCTGATGGTCGATGCCCTGCGTCGCGCCTCAGCCGCTCGTATTACCGCGGTAGTTCCCTACTTTGGCTATGCTCGCCAGGATCGTCGTGTACGCTCCGCCCGCGTTCCCATCTCAGCAAAAGTCGTTGCTGATATGATGGTGAAGGGGGGCGTTGATCGCGTTATGACCATGGACCTGCATGCTGACCAAATCCAAGGTTTCTTCGATGTGCCGGTTGATAACGTCTACGGCTCGCCTATTTTGCTTGACGACATCGAGCGCCAAAACTACAGCGATCTCGTTGTTGTTTCCCCCGATGTTGGCGGCGTTGTGCGTGCCCGCGCCATTGCCAAACAGCTAAACGCTGACTTGGCCATTATTGATAAGCGTCGTCCACAGGCTAACCAAGCCCAGGTCATGCATATCATCGGTGAAATCGAAGGCCGCACCTGCGTGGTCGTTGATGACATGATCGATACCGCTGGCACGCTGTGCAAAGCGGGTGAAGCGTTAAAAGACCATGGCGCTGCGCGCGTTGTGGCCTATGCGACGCACCCGATTTTGTCTGGCCCTGCGGTCGACAATATTACCAACTCTGTACTGGACGAAGTCGTCGTGACCGACACTATTCCACTCTCTGACTACGCACGTCGGAGTGGAAAAATTCGTCAGTTGAGCGTTGCTGGCCTGATTGCGGAAGCGATTCGCCGGGTGAGCAACGAAGAATCTGTCAGCGCGATGTTCCATTAATCGCCTGGCAACATAGCCCCCACCTCGGGGGCCCTGGAAGCGTCGTCGCCTGGTCGCGGTCGGCGGCGCTTCCTTACTTAAACTAAGAGGCAATTCCATGTCTGATTTTATCCTGAAAGCCAGCGTTCGTAACGACCTGGGGAAAGGTGCGAGCCGCCGCCTGCGTCGTGCGAACCAACTCGTACCGGCCGTTGTATACGGCGGCGAGAAAGGCGCTCAATCAATCTCTGTAGAAAAAACTGCTTTCTACAAAGCCATTGAAGATGAGTCCTTCTTCTCCTCAGTAATCAAACTGGTTGTTGATGGTACCGAAGAGCAAGTGGTTGTACGTGACCTGCAGCGTCACCCCTTCAAACCGCTTCTGACCCACGCTGACTTCATGCGTGTTGACGCCACTCACGAAATCACCATCAACGTGCCGCTGCACGTGGTGAACGAAGAGAAGTGTGTAGGCATCAAAGACCAAGGCGGCGAACTACACGTCCTGGCTAACGAAGTTGCTATCAGCTGCTTGCCGAAAGACCTTCCGGACTTCCTGGAAGTTGACATCAGCAAAGTTGAACTCGGTACTACTCTGCACCTGTCTGACCTGACCCTGCCGGCCGGTGTGACGTCTGTCGACCTGTCCCACGGTGAAGAGCACGACAACGCTGTTCTGAGCATCACCAAAGTGAAAGTACGTGGCGGCGATGACGAAGAAAGCGAAGGCGAAGAAGAGTCCAGCGCTGAGTAAGCTCTGGTTAATTAACGCTGCTTTGCTGGGTGCTACTTAGCGACCCACCAAGCAGCGTTGAGCTTGGGCTGCCCTTATGGCCCAAGGATGTTAAAATCAAGCGCTTAGGCGCTTGATTTTTTTTGCGGCCTGCCAGCCGTGGCAGCTGCTTTTAGAGCTGCCGCTGACACGATGTCAAAATTTCTCCCAGACGTTTTTGGAGGTGGGAAAATGAGCCAGGTAACGGCCATTATCGGGCTGGGCAACCCCGGCGCAGAGTATGATGCCACGCGCCACAACGCTGGTTTTTGGCTAGTAGACGCCATTGCACGCAGCGCCCATACGGAGCTTCGCCCTGAGAAAAAATTCTTAGGCCTCTATGCCAAAGCACGTATTGGCGACCAAGACGTGCACCTACTCAACCCCTCCACTTTTATGAATCGTAGCGGTGCTGCTGTCGCGGCCCTCACTCAGTTTTTTAAACTGACCCCTGAGAACCTGCTGGTCGCTCACGACGAATTAGACCTGCCGCCAGGGCAAGCACGTTACAAAACCGGCGGCGGGCACGGCGGGCACAACGGCCTGCGAGACATCATTAGCGCACTCGGCAATCAAAGTACATTTCACCGGGTTCGCGTGGGTATCGGCCACCCCGGCGAAGCGCGCCAAGTCACTAACTATGTGCTTGGGCGCCCAGGCAAAGCAGACCAGGAAGCCATTGAGCACGCCCTGGGTGAGTGCCAAGCCACCCTACCTTTTGTGTTAAAAGGCGAATGGGCCAAAGCCATGAACCGCCTACATAGCGTAAAATAAGGGCAAACGCTTAACAGTACGCGCTTTTAGCACTCTCTTTTTTCAATTACGGCACGCGCCTCGTAAATGGCGCTGCCCTAGCGGCCAGGAAGTTATTTATGGGCTTTAACTGCGGCATCGTCGGCCTACCTAATGTAGGTAAATCCACGCTTTTCAATGCGCTGACAAAATCCGGCATTGATGCGGAAAATTTCCCGTTCTGCACCATCGAACCCAACGTGGGTATCGTGCCGATGCCTGATCCACGCCTGGACAAACTGGCGGCGATCGTTAAACCACAGAAAATCCTGCCAACCACAATGGAGTTTGTGGATATTGCTGGCTTAGTGGCTGGCGCCTCCAAAGGTGAAGGCTTAGGCAACAAGTTCCTGGCTAACATCCGCGAAACTCAGGCGATCGCCCACGTGGTGCGCTGCTTTGATAACGATAACGTTATCCACGTCGCCAACCAGGTAGACCCTCGGGCAGATATCGAAACCATTAATATTGAGCTAGCGCTTGCCGACTTAGATACCGTCGAAAAGGCCAGCCAGCGCCTGCTTCGCTCGGTTAAGGGCGGCGATAAAGACGCCACCGCCACCAAAGCGATACTCGATAAAATCCAGCCCCACCTCGCAGAAGGGCAGCCGTTGCGTAGCTTTGAGCTAACCGACGATGAAAAGCACCAGGTGAAGAGCTTTGGTTTCTTGACGCTTAAACCCACCATGTACATTGCTAACGTCAATGAAGATGGCTTTGAAGACAATCCTTACCTGGACATCGTCAAAGAGATCGCCGCCGAAGAAGGCGCCGTAGTGGTGCCGGTGTGTAACCAGCTTGAGGCAGAAATTGCCGAGCTTGAGGACGAAGAGCGCAGCATGTTTTTGGCCGAAATGGGCATGGAAGAGCCGGGGCTGGATCGCGTAATTCGTGCCGGCTACGCTCTGCTTGGCCTGCAAACTTACTTTACTGCCGGAGTAAAAGAAGTTCGCGCCTGGACAGTGAAGCAAGGTGCCAGCGCACCAGAAGCAGCAGGCGTGATTCACACCGACTTCCAGAAAGGCTTTATTCGAGCCGAAGTGATCGCCTATGACGACTACGTTACTCTTGGTGGCGAGCAAGGCGCCAAAGATGCCGGCAAATGGCGTCTGGAAGGCAAAGAGTACATTGTTAAAGATGGCGACGTTATCCACTTCCGCTTTAATGTCTAGAAGTAACCACAGAAGTTCTTGACGGGCGGCAATACAGTGAGTATCATTCGCCCCCGTTGAATGGCTACGTAGCTCAGCTGGTTAGAGCACATCACTCATAATGATGGGGTCCCCTGTTCAAATCAGGGCGTAGCCACCAACCCCTCGCAAATACAGACTGCGAACATACAGACACAGAAAAGCCCGCTGACATGTCAGCGGGCTTTTTCGTTAGAGCTAGGCTCAGCTCAGCGCAACTCAGGACGGTCTAAAAACGCCGTTAACGCTCGGGTTAGGTACTCAACGTCTTTCGTACCCGCTGTTTCACGAATCGAGTGCATCGCCCATTGGGGTAGCCCCACATCAATGGTCGGCACCCCCACTTCTGTCGCGGTAATTGGCCCAATAGTGCTACCACACCCCATGTCTGCCCGGGTCACAAACGACTGCACCGGCACCTCTGCTTTACGGCACACGTCGCGGAACAGTGCGCCGGTGACGCTATTCGTTGCATAGCGCTGGCTGCTATTTACTTTGATAACCGGGCCACCATTGATTGCCGGGCCGTGTCGCTCGTCGTGCTTATCCTGGAAGTTAGGGTGCAGCGCATGGGCGTTGTCGCACGAAATCATCAAAGACGCTTGAATCAGCTGTATCAGCGACTCCTCTGAACCGCCCCCCACTTGGGCATTTAAGCGCTTTAATACATCCCCTAAAAATGGCCCCTGGGCGCCACAGGCGCTCGCACTGCCCACTTCTTCATGATCATTTGCGACCAGCAACGCACCTTGGCTTGCATCACAATCAAGCAGCGCCTCTAGCCCTACAAAGCACGACAACAGATTATCCAAGCGAGCACTCGCCACTAGCTCCTGGCGCAACCCTATCAATGACGGGGGCTGAACATCGTAAAAACTCAGTTCAAAATCCACCACTTCAACCGCACGCAAGCCATGCTGCTGCTCCAGCCACTCCCCCAGCAGGTCGCTGAGATTAGCCGTGTCGCTCTGCATCAACACCGGCGACATTTGCGTTTGTGGGTTAATCGCGCGGCCTGCATTCACATCGCGATCTAAATGTATCGCCAAGCTAGGGATCATCGCGATAGGACGGTCGACATTTAAGAGCACACTTTCCAGCCGCCCATCTGCATGACGCACATGAACGCGCCCCGCCAAGCCCAGATCTCTGTCAAACCAAGGGGTTAACAGCACGCCGCCATACACTTGCACCCCCAGCTGTAGCCAGCCAGCAGCATACTGCGTGGCATTTGGTTTTAAGTGCAGCCCGGGGCTGTCGGTATGAGCACCCAGCATACGCAGGCTGGTTAACTTGCCTGCAGGCAGTTGAAAAGCGATAACCGAGGAGTCGTTACGCGTTACGTAGTAGCGTTTTCCCGGTGCAAGCTGCCAATTCGCTGCTTCATCCAAGCGCTGAAAGCCCGCCTGCTCCAAACGCTGCGCCATACTACGCGTCGCGTGCCATGGCGTAGGCGACTGGTGCAGAAAATCACATAGTCGCGTTAAACGTTCTGCGTTGAAAGCTTCGGACATGGAAATCCTCATAACAGTAATGATTGAGTCTCACAGGCTAAATGACCTGCTACAATGCTCCCTCGGCCTACGCAACTCATAGGCTATCTGCGGGTCTAGGGAAGAATGAGTTTACACAAATCCGGGAGAGCTTGACTGATGAGCTTGTTTGCAACGCTTTCACGCTCGGTCGCATTTGCCGTCATGCTGGTTATCACCAGCCCGGCAGCACTGGCGCAACTCGCGCCGACCGACGAACAACGCCAAGCGGCCGTAGAAATTGCGGACTCGCTTCGCTACGGCCACTATGCTGATATTACCTTCGACGAGCAGTGGTCTCAGGAAGCTTTCCAGCGCTATCTAGATATTTTAGATGGTCAGCGTTCATATCTTCTAAGCCGCGATATTGAACCCTTCCGTCACCTGGAAACCAGCATGGTGGAGGTACTTTTCGACGGTAACCTAGACGACGCATTTGAACTTTACAACCGCCTGAGTGATCGCCATGTAGCGCGCCTTGAGTGGCTTTTAGCGCGCCTTGATGCTGGCCTCTCTTTCGAGTTCGACAGCGACGAGCGCCTGGAAGTAGACCGCGAAGATGCGCCTTGGGCTAACCGCGAGAGTGAACTGGATGAGCTGTGGCGCAAACGGCTTAAAAACGATGCGCTCACCCTGGCCTTGACCGACCAAGACGATGAGCAAATTGAAGCCAACCTGCGCCAGCGTTACGAAGGGCAGCTTACACGACTGCGCCAAACAGAGGCTGAAGACGTATTCGGCTTATTGATGGCTTCTGTTGCAAGCACCATCGATCCTCACACAGGCTACCTCTCGCCCCGCCAAGGAGAGTCGTTCGATATTCAAATGAGCCTTTCCCTTGAAGGCATTGGCGCACTGCTGCAAGCCGACGGCGAATACGTCAAAGTATCTAGCCTGGTTCCTGGCGGCCCTGCTGATCGCGCCGGCGTACTAGAGCCTGCCGACCGCATTATTGCAGTGGGCCAGAAAGAGGGCGAGATGGTCAATGTGGTGGGCATGCGCCTGGATAACGTCGTAGACCTGATTCGCGGCCCCAAAGGCTCAGTTGTGCGCCTTGATGTTGTGCCCGCCCAAGCAGTGGATATGACCCGTTCGCAAATTATCGAAATTACCCGTGACACGGTAAGCCTGGAAGATCAGGCCGCCAAGAGCGAAATTGTCGAAGTCAATCGAGATGGCAAACCTCACCGCATTGGCATTATCAATATCCCCACTTTCTATGTGGATTTTGATGCCTGGCAGGCCGGTGAAGAGGAGTACCGCAGCACCACGCGAGATGTTGCCCGCGAAGTTGAGAAACTCAAGCAGGAAGGCGTAGAAGGCATTGTACTCGACCTGCGTAACAACGGCGGTGGCGCCCTCCAGGAAGCTAACTCACTGATTGGCCTGTTTATCGACCGCGGTCCCACGGTGCAAGTACGCGACGCCCAGGGGCGCATTCAGCTCTATGGCGACACCGAAGCAGGCACACTATACGACGGCCCGCTAACCGTTCTGGTCAATCGTCTTTCCGCCTCTGCCTCTGAAATTTTTGCCGGTGCTATTCAAGACTATGGCCGTGGCATCGTGGTAGGCACCCCTACGTTTGGTAAAGGCACTGTACAAACCTTAAACGACTTAAGCCACGGCCAGATCAAGCTGACCCGCGCTAAGTTTTACCGCATTTCTGGCGACAGCACGCAAAACCGCGGTGTCGTTCCGGACATCACCTTCCCCAGCTTGATCGACCCCGAGCGCATTGGTGAAAGCAGCTTGGATAACGCTCTAGCCTGGGACACGGTACAAAATGTCCAGTACCGCCGCTACGGCTCTCCTGAGGACGTGCTCGCCACGCTGCTTTCCCAGCATGAAGTACGGGCCGAAGAAAACCCCAACTTCCGCTACCTTGAGCACCAGTCTACGCTTTCCCGTCAGCTACGCGAGCAGCATACCAGCGTGAGCCTGAACCGCGAACAGCGCCAGCGCGAGCTGGAAGCCCGGGAGGCCGAGCAACTCTCTCTTGAGAACCAACGCCGCCGCGCCCTGGGCTTACCTGAACTGGAAGAGTGGATGGACGCACGGGGTGATGGTGCTGAGTCAGGCAGCCCAGACGAGGACGATAACAACGACGATATGCCCGTTGATCGCGCCCACGCCCTAGAAGCTGCCGAGATTTTACTCGACTACGCTCACCTGAAAGCTATCCAACGGATGGCCAAGCGCTAAACGCACCCTGCCTACATGCTAGGCAGGCGCACTACCCAACGAAAACGCCAGCCCGCTTATTCAATCGCAGGCTGGCGTTTTTTGTGTGCTTATTTTTTATGCGCGCACTGGCTTACGCCACACGAGTGTTTACAAGGAAAGTGTCGACCGAAAGTTCCCTAAAACGCTTAACTAGCAGAGGGCTGCTCGACGCGCAGGCCGGTCACCCATCTTAGCAAGCCGCTGGCTAAGCTCACTGACCCGCAAGGCACTACCATCACTACCGGCCTGGATAATGGCTTGCGCCCACACAGGCAGCTGTGACGCCAAGCGGTAATACACCCACTGCCCTTCTCGCTGGTCGCTAAGCAAGCCACATTGACGCAGCTGAGCCAAATGACGCGACACCTTTGGCTGTGACTCGTCCAGTGCATAGGTCATCTCACAGACGCACAACGACTGCTCTTTGGCGATCAGCAATACCAGCATTAGCCGTGTCTCATCGCTTAAACACTTAAACACCTGCAACGCTTCCAGGCTCGCTACTTTGCCCACAACACTCTTCCTAACCAGTGAATGATGCACATAGTTTACGCTAGTGACTGCTCCCCACCCTACGTCGCTACGCAACCACGGGTGAGGCTTCCCACGTCTTAGGCCGCAGCCGGTGCGTGACCGGTCTTACACAGGCCTCGATGGGCAGAGACGGACAGCCCTTCCGCCTTTAATTTTAAAATGCCTTGCT